>JBBUAE010000055.1:4116-9954 GCA_038061005.1 Patescibacteria group bacterium
CTTCTCCCTATCCTTCACAGAGCGAAGAACCCCAAGCTTCAGTTGCCCAACAGACTCTCGATCAAACACGTCAACAAGAAGATCAAACAAATGCTCCACAAGAATGCGCGGACGCCGCAGGAGAATACAAAGACGAGCAGGGATCTCCCCCGCAGGAGGGTCTGTATGTACCGGTTCACGAAACCGGCGAACTGCTGACTTTGCGCGCTGTCAATATTGATCTCAACACCGGGCAAGGCGAAAAGGTGTTAGAGCAAATCTGTGTTTATTTATCCGCCATTCGCCGCGTGCAATACGCTTGGGAACAAAAAACTTTCGTGGACGATCCGTACGCCATTCGCAAACGCGCCTACGACGTGGAGCAGTATAAAAAAGCCCTCTTCAAGTTTGTCGGCTCGGGATATATGAAAACGCCACCCTCAACCGACCAGACGACTGGGGCCGTTAAAAGTGAGAATACGATGTTTGTGGAGAATATGAATACCTATTTGCAAGACAACCGTGAGGAGGTGACAAATCTCTTTCTTAATGATTTAACCAGCCCCTCGCCCTTACCAAATCCTGATCCTAATGCCGACTTGAGAAAAGCCATCGCCACTAATATATCCGCGCAAGAAAGCGCCTTAAAGAAGATTCACTCCGGCCAAAGCGATTTATTGCAAGACACCTTGCCGGCTGATTATAGCCAATTTGAGGATGATTTTACTAAGGGGGGATGGAATTATTGGTTAATTGGCAGTCAGCCAGAAAATACGGCTTTGGGCAAACAAATAATAGTAGAAGGAGAGCTCGCTTATCGTCAACAACAAGCCGCGCAGAATGCCCGCGAACAAACTATCGCCGGTCAAGGATTTTTGCCTAGCCGAAATTGCTTAGATAAAGACAAAGTCACCTTAGCTGATAAGACGATAGGGTGCCGAACATGGCAAATTACTGCGCCCGCTATTATTACCAAGGAAAGTACCGCCCAAGGAGTCCAAGCCAGATTAAACGAGCTACTTAATGTTAGTGGCGCAGGTCAACAAGTAGATTCATATCTGCCCACTATCAACGAAACCTGGGATGTAACAGCTAACCAGGGGAATATTTCAACTCCAGGACCAGATACTCCAACTCCAAGACCAGGTACTCCAATTCCAGGACCAGGTAATGATGTAACAGTCAATCTTACCTTGAATAAAGTTCCCAATTCTTCTTCTAAGTACCTGTTGAAATGGGCCACTTCTAAGGCCAGAGAATGCCGTACTAATAACGACTGGCCAATCACTCGTATTAACGACACTAATTTTTATCTCCTGGAAAAAGGAACATCTGTTGGCCTAACATCTGCCGGCATAAATGGTAACGCAATAGGAGGATATCTGATTAACACCCCCCTCACCTTTAATATGACAATCGTAAGAACCAGAAATAATAATAACTACGATTGGAGCAGCCGGCGCCTTTCCAGCCGTAATGGTACCTATGCCAAGACGATTACCTATACCCCCTCAAGGGGTGACATTGGCTCAAACGATTATTTCAGCCTTCATTCGCCTATCTCCATCTTCAATACGAGCGGGAGTTTAAGTGAGGATGATTTTTTCATCCGGGTCGGCGGTTCTGGAGTGTTTGCTACTTCTTCCAACAATAAAGTCAACCTATTACTGCAGCAATTTAAGAATGAAATTAACCGATCAATAAATGCCAACGATAATATTCTGACCAGAATCTACCAATTTGGTTTCGGTCTTGACCCTAATAACAGCAACCGGATGGTTAATCTAAATGCCACTGTTCGGCTATCCTACGCCATAGAATGCACGGGAACTAACGGATCCACCGCTCGAGCGAATGTATCTCTACCCTAACAATACACCATGAACAAAAAGTGGAAATTTATTACCGGAGCAGTCATCGTCCTGTTTTTTATAGTTTTATTATTCTCTAACGGTGCTCATGCCACAGCTCAGACACCGCCGACTCCAGTAGGAGGAGCTTCAACCAACAGCGGCGGAGCATGGAGCTGGGATAGAATAAAATGGATAATGTCGCATTCGAGCGGAGCAGCGGTGGTTTCAGATGCTTTTAGTTCTGCCACTGCTGATTGGCTGGAAGGGCAGGTTTTTAGGGTAATGAGGTATTCACTGCTACTGGCTGTCTACATTGCCAGCTTGTTTACTCTCTTGGTCGGAGTTTTACTGGATTACGTCATTAGTATCACTTTATACAGCCAATTTTGGCATCTAGCGAGCATTGAGGCGGCGTGGTTTATCATTAGAGACATCGCCAATATTTTCTTCATCTTTGTTTTGTTGTATATCGCCATTGCGACCGTATTGGATCTGGCCGAGACCGACACCAAAAAGATGTTAGTAGCCGTTATCATTGCAGCCGTTCTACTTAATTTTAGCTTAATGTTCACCCGAGTTATTATTGATGTCGGTAATGTTTTGGCTGATCAATTCTACCAATCTATCGCTTATAAAGACCAGAAATTAATAGGTTTTTCCTCTCGCATTGTTGATGCCGTCAAATTGCAGGACTTGAATAAAGTCCAAAAAGATATAGTCGCGCCGCCAGAAGGAAGTGTGGCGAATACCCAATGGCTGTTATTGTACATTACCTTTTTATCCTTGATCTTTTACCTGATGGCTGCTTGGACTTTTCTTCGGGTCGGCTTTATGTTTCAAGCCCGCATGATTATTTTGCTGTTTTTAATGGTAACCTCACCCATAGCTTACTTGGGCAGTGTCGTACCCCAATTGTCTGAATATTCCAAAGGATGGTGGAGTTCTTTGATCCACCAGACGATGGTAGCTCCCGTTTTTCTTTTTTTCGCTTATTTAATTGTTAGGATAGCGGAAAACCTATCCGAGATGGGGCAAAGCGCGATAAGTTACAGTTTTCAAAAGGCTAATCAATCTACGGCTATCCAATCGTTTAATATGGAGGCTGTTTTTACCTTAGCTTTGGTAATCGGTTTATTATGGGCCGCTTTAACAGTAACCAAGAAGCTAAGCGGCGAGGCGGGAAACATGGCCACAAAATTTGGTACTTTGGCGGCCGGTTTAGCGGTTGGAGCGGCAACGGGCGGAACATCTTTGGCGTTGAAAGCTGGAGGCGGAGCCCTGGCAAGCAAAATAGCTAAATCTGGAGCGGGTTCAAGGTTAGCTTCCATGGCCACCTCTTCAAACAGATTAGCAAGCTGGGCCGGAAAAGCTGGTCAAGCAACCTTAGAAGGAGCACAGAAAGGCAGTTGGGATATTCGGCGCGCGAAAATTCCCGGGCTGGGGAAAGTCGTCGGCAAAGACATGGCAGAAAAAGTTGGCTTCTTTGGCTTGGGTGCCGGCGCCGCTACTTTACTTAATAAACAAACAGGTATTGACATCGGCAAGGGCAAGACCCCCGCGCAAATGGCAAATGAAAAGGAGAAGGAAGCCAAAGAGAAAAAAGAAGGAGAGAAAGCCATGGAACAGACCAGGGGTGAAGCAGAATTAAAACAGTTAATAAGCATTGGCGAACAAACCGGAGGGGTTCAAAAACAAATTAGAGACGCCCTAAAGAAACTTCCCGATGTAACAGCTCTTAATATTGATCTACTTAAGAACCATCGCCTGGCCACGCAACTAAGCAAGGGTGATCTCAAAATCATTAACGACAGCAGGGACATTACGAGAGGAAATAAGACGGATATCAACAAAGCTAGCCTGGAACAGCTGATAGAGGCAGTCAATAATGAGGACAAGGGAGAAATTGCGAGAATCATCGGCGATAAGGAAGCTCCCGACGCTGCTGATAAACTACGATCCTTACTAGACACCGCCCCGAAAGTGGCAGATGTGAAAAGGCCGAATTTTGACAAGGCGTCTGTTATTAAACAAATTGTCCCGATCATGGATCCGGAAATTTTAAATGAGCTTAAGGTGGCAACGGGAGACAAAAAAGATCTCAAAGATGAACTGCAACTCAGTGGTAGAAATGAAGTTAAAGACTATATAAAATATAATCCGGTCGGACAAGTCAAATGGGGAGCAGGCGGCAGTCAAAGAGAACAACAAACACAGCAGCAACCGCAGCGAACTTTATACGACCAAGATGGAAAGCCTATCCCGCCAAGCGGAAGTAGCGGAACAAACCTTAACCCGAATCAGACACCTGGAAAACCGGCCAACCCGGCCGGCGACGGGCCAGAAGAAACAACATAAATAAGCTCCTATGAACTACACTGAGGAAAAATTAGAATTAGCTTTTGAGAACTTGCCTGACGATGTCCGGCAGGCGATGGGTTCATTAGACACAACGAGAGTAATCCAGAATTTGGGCCATAAATATAACTTGCATACCGATAAGGTAGGGGAATTAGCGGAAGAGGTCGGCCTGTTTATGCTCGGGTTATCCCGACCGGCTGATTTGTTAATCAACATTAAAAATCGCCTGAATGTCCCGCTGGAAACGGCCGGTAATATCGTTAAAGATGTTAATATACAGTTATTCTTTCCCATTCGCGAATCCCTGAAAAAGATTCATCATCCGGAGGAGCGGACTAATTATGAACCGGAAGCCGCCCCAAAGGTAGAAAATTTTTCACCGGGCGGTCAAGTAACCGAAGAATCCCTTCAAAAAGAGGACTCAGCCATTAACACCGGGAATAATGCCGTAATTATAAACGAACAGCCCCCGGCCGATAAGCCAGCTGACAATAAAAGTATTTTTGACGAAAAAATGAGCAAGTTATTCCGCCTACCTAAAGAGGAAACAGAAATTAGAAGCGCTAAAGCAGTTGTCCCTCCGACGCCTGCCAAACCCGCGACACCGGCGGATCCCTACAGAGAGGAAACCAATTAATAACTATGATCATGTTAAATATTTGTATTCGTAGCCATTCGTTTCATTCGCATTATTCGCACATTCGTATGTTTATCTCATGAACTTTCAGGTTCCCCAATTTATCGAAGTTGAAGATAAGATCGTCGGACCGCTATCTTTTCGGCAGTTTTTAGAAGTAGCCGGCGGAGCGGGTTTGGGTTATATTTTTTACACTTTCTATTCCATTCCTCTTTTCATCCGCTTAATCCCGATTATTTTATCCTTGGCTCTAGGCTTTGCTTTAGCTTTCTACCGAGTCAATGATCGCCCGCTTAATTTAATACTGGAATCCGCCTTTCGGTATTATCTCGGCTCTAAACTTTACATCTGGAAAAAAAGTGTGGAGAGTCCAACAACCAAAACCGTTGCCCCACTGGCCACCGGTGTTAAAATTGATCTGCCTAAATTATCGGAGAGTCGGTTGAAGGATTTAGGTTGGAGTCTGGATATAAAAGAGAAAGTTAGATAAATATACCAATCTCCAAATGAATACTAATCTCCTAATGACTCCCAATAAGCAGACTGCGCAATTATTATTCCCGGAACTCTCCTACCTTGTCTCAGGGGTTCTTTTTGCCGTTCATAACGAATTGGGTCAATATGGCCGTGAAAAACAGTACGGAGATCTAGTCGCGAAAAAACTTACTGAGGCGAAAACTCCATTCAAACGCGAGGTCGCCATCGCCGATTCCGGCAACATATTGGATTTTATCATAGACAACAAAATAATTTTGGAGTTAAAATCAGTGAGGATATTGACCAAAGATAATTACCGCCAAATTCAGAATTATCTTCAGCAAACCGGCCTAAGACTGGGATTACTGGTTAATTTTAGGGGTAAATATTTGAGACCGGTTCGAATTGTTCGCATTTATTCGTAGTTATTAGGAGATTGGTATAATTAGGAGATTAGTATGTCCACCTCAAAAGCAACGCAAGATTTCGTGCCGATCAAGGAGATCCGTGACGGGGTTGCCATTTTAAAGGATG
>JBBUAE010000056.1:0-2210 GCA_038061005.1 Patescibacteria group bacterium
ATCTGCCGGCCGGATCCTACAAATTTGTCATGGCTAGCAACACGGGTGACGGCGCCAGATACGAAAGCCCTGTTTTCACTGTTTCGGCCGCTGGTACCTCCTACCAGACGAACCAGCTTAATCTGATGGGGAACATCCTGCAGGCGATCAGTAATATTTTAGGCGAACTGAAATAGAATAATTTGTATTTTGCTTGATCTTGACCCAGTAGTGAGAATCGGCGATGCGTCTATAAGCCGCAAAAAGCTTCGCTTTTATCGCCGATTTCTACTACTGGGTTGATTGGACAGGATGAAGAGAATATAATGGGGATGAGGTTATTTGAAGTGAATTATCTAGATCTTGTTTCGTTAGGGAGTTCACATTGCTGTTTATTGATGACGGTTTCTATCATTCAGACTGAAACTGTCTGATCCGAACAGTTGAGAACACCCACCTAGAATCTATTCTAGGGTAAGGAGCTTCAAATAACCTTATGTAAAACTCCGATTGCTATAAAACGCACTCGGGGTTTTTGTTTGTCCGCGCCGAGTTTTGTGAAATTTGGAATTTCCTAGAATTATTGTTACAATTCTCTCTAATGTCCCGCAAATTGTTGCTGATTGCCGCGACCTTGACTCTGGCTCTGCTCGCTGTGATAGACAAGTTGGCCTTCATCAATTTCTGGTATTGGCGGCACAAATGGTTTGACTTTCCGATGCATTTTTTGGGGGGCATTTCGACTGGCCTATTTTGCCTCTTTGTCTATGCTTTGTTTCAAGAAATGAAGGGTAATGGGTCCCTGGGCTTCCGGCCACTAACACTGGTTAATCTAACCCTCTTAGTGACGGTAGCCATTGGAATTAGTTGGGAGGTTTTTGAGTATCTCTCTGGCCGGATGATCAGATTTAGCTGGTGGGAGAGCACAGGTGATGTCGTTATCGGTTTGGGTGGAGCAGAATTAATTGTCTTATCATTCATTATTTTATTTAAATGGCTGCCAAGAAAATAAAGATCACCTTCTGCGGCGGTGCGGGTGCGGTAACCGGCGCTAATTTTTTACTGGAAGACCCCGGTAGTACAAACTCGCAAAGCTCGTCTGACTACGGGGCAGGTGCGACCGGCCTTAAAGTGCTAGTGGATTGTGGCCTGGTGCAAGGCACCAAAGCGCAAGAAAAAATCAATTTTGAACCATTTCCCTACAACCCGGCCACGATTGACGCGGTTTTTATTACTCATGCCCATCTGGATCACATTGGCCGTCTACCGAAGTTGGTCAAAGAAGGATTTAAAGGCAAGATTTATGCTACCCCTCCCACCAAGGAAATCACCGAACTTTCCTTATTGGATGCTTTGGGAATCATGGACAAAGAAAATAAATCCGAAGATATTCCACGTCTTTTTGACGAAGAGGATGTGAAAAAAACTATGACCATGTGGCAAACAGTTGGTTATCACGAGCCCGTAAAAATGGGAGATTTTGCTGTGGTTTTGCGCGATTCGGGGCATATTTTGGGTTCAGCCATGGTGGAGTTCACCTATGTCCGGCCGTCTACAGGTGCCGCTCTTAAACCTAGCGGCCAAAAAATCGTCTTTACCGGCGATCTGGGTAATTCTCCGGCCCCACTCCTGCGCGATACGGAAAAAGTCACGGATGCCAACTATCTGATTATGGAAAGCGTTTACGGTGATCGGGCGCACGAAGGTCAGTCGGAACGAAGAGAGAAGCTGGAAGATATTATTGAAGAGACGATGCGCCAGGGCGGCGTGTTGCTTATTCCCGCTTTTTCCATTGAGCGGACGCAAGAACTCCTGTTTGAAATTGAAAATATGATGGAGAATTCTCGCATTCCGCTCGTGCCGGTCTTTTTGGATTCACCACTCGCCATTAAGGTAACTGCCGTCTATAAAAAATACGAAGATTATCTAAATAAGGAAACTAAGTATATTATTGATAACGGCGACGGGATTTTTAAATTTGCCCAATTCCATGAGACTATGGGGACGGAAGAATCCAGGGCGATTGACGCCTTCAACATCAAGAAAATCATTATGGCCGGCTCGGGCATGAGTAATGGCGGACGCATTATCCATCACGAAAAGAAATATCTGCCTGATCCGCGCACGACGCTGCTTTTGGCGGGCTATCAGGGGGTAGGTAGTTTGGGACGGGTGATTCAAGACGGGGCCAAAACCGTGAGGATTTTAGGTGAAGAAGTTCCGGTTAATGC
>JBBUAE010000057.1:0-17473 GCA_038061005.1 Patescibacteria group bacterium
CCTGTAAATTGTGGCCTTCGCCGGGAATGTAAGCGGTTACTTCCATACCGTTGGTCAAACGCACGCGGGCAATTTTGCGCAAAGCCGAGTTTGGTTTCTTCGGTGTAGTCGTTTTAACCACGGTACACACCCCTCGTTTAAAGGGAGACGGGTAAAACATTGGCTTATTTTTGATGGTATTAAAGCCGCGCGCTAAAGCCACCGTGCGCGATTTTTTCTTGACTTGCTTTCTCCCTTTTTTGGTTAATTGGTTAATGGTGGGCATTTACCCTATTGAGTATGATTTTTGAGCGAAAGCCTTCGCCAAAAATCAAAACTTTTACTTTTATAATAACGACTCTAAATAATTATTGGTTTCTCCCTATCAGTTACTCTCTAAGTTTTAAGATAGATCCTAAAAGTTTTACTCAATAGGGTTTATCCCTTGGAATAAAAATCCTGCTGGATTTTAAAATTGCAAAGCAATTTTTATTCCACGGGATGAAACTAAAAAATACCCGATAGCGAGATTCCCCTTGCCCGTACCGACTCATCAGTATTAGGGTGCTATCTAGGTAAGCAACTCAAACACTCTTATTAGGAGTTTGGCTTTTTGTTCCCAGCTATAGGTTCGAAAAGCTAGTCATTAGACTGTACTACAAACAGACAAAACAAGCAAGTTAATAACCTATCTGCCGATAAACAGGTGTAGTAAAATATTTTGCAGATAAAATAAAATGTTGCCGGCAAAGAAAATAATGCCGAGAATAAAAATCAGCGAATAGCGTTCCAGCCAGACTTCAATTTGTCGCTGGTGGTAAGGCAGAGCAGCAAATAAAACCTTGGAACCGTCCAGTGGCGGAACAGGAATCAGGTTGAAAATGGCCAGTATGATATTAACCGCCACAATTAAGGTGGAAAATTGGATGAAAGTGGCCGGAGCCAGAGTATAGACAGAGTTAAGGCGAATTAAGATGCTAAAAAATCCGGCCACGATTAAATTGGAGGCCGGTCCGGCTAACGCCACATAAGCTGGCCCCCATTTGCCTACCCGCAAATTGTAGGGATTATAGGGCACTGGCTTGGCCCAACCGATAACGGGCAGACCCATTAAAACCAGCGCCGCCGGAATGATAATCGAACCCAGCGGGTCCAGGTGAACTAGAGGGTTTAGAGTCAGGCGACCGGACAGTTTGGCCGTCGGATCACCCAATAAATTAGCTATATAACCATGGGAGACCTCATGGATGACAACGGATATGATTATGACGAGAATGTAAAAGATAACAGTCATGATTGTAAATCTAAAGCTTAAAACGCAAAACTTTAGCTTAAAACTATAAACTTAAAGGTTGATGAATTTTCCAGTTTTGAGTTAACAGTTTCAGTTTTGAATTTTAAGTTGGGAAGCTTGCATTTCTACGCCTTTTTATGTTACCATACAACAATTCAATAACCAAAAAATACCATGAGATCTTGTCCAATTTGCAACAAAGGAAGTATAGTAGTCGGAAGTTACTCTAGCCGTGTCCGCGCCACCAAATACAATCCAACTGGTATGAGCCGCAAACAACCTAATCTTCAGTGGGCCAAGTTAATCGATGGCTCCAGATTAAAGATCTGCACCAAATGTCTGAAGAAAAACCGCCAATTGGAAATTCATCCTGTTAAGTAAAAAATCCTTTACCATATTGAGTAAAAATTGCTAAATAAAAATCCTCCGCCAGTTGGCGGAGGATTTTTTGTTTACCCTCCTAAGTTTTTGCCAATGGTTTCACCAATATCTAATAATTGCATTATCTATTTCCCAGATATGGTTTAAGAGATAAAAAGTCGTTTTCTATTGCAGGACGCGTTGGCAAAAATTTTGGCGGGTGAATTGCCTAATTTCTCGCTTTATGCTATAAATAATATCAGAGAAGCTGGAGGCAAATCCCCGATTCCCTATCCGCACTGAAACCCCGCCTAAACCCACATCCTAGGGTTTAACCATTTGTCCAACCTTCAACCATGTAAAACATAATTTGACGGGACTTTCTATCCCACCTCGAGATTGACTATCGGGAGAATTTGAGTCCCCCTCCAGCTTCTTCTCTTCTTTCTCTAAGGCCAGCAAACTGGCCTTTTATTTACCCTGTTGAGTAAAAAATCATTAGATTTTTAAAATTGCACAGCAATTTTTACTCAACAGGGTGAATTTCCTGCCCGTCGCCAACCAAGACGATAGTTCCCAACTGATCAGTCCGCCAAACCTGACTCCCCTCTTTTTGTAAACTAGCCACCACCTCGGGAGCGGGGTGGCCATAGCGATTGTTTGCTCCGACGGATATGACGGAGATTTTTGGCGCGATCATTTTAAGGAAAGTGAGATCATTGGAGTTGCCTGAACCATGATGGGAAACTTTATAAACATCCGCCGAGAGTTTTTGGGTCTCTGCATAGGCAAGATATTTTTCCTGTTTAGTCGGTAAGTCACCAACAAATAAAAAAACATTTTGACCGTAAGTCAGTTTTGCCACGACAGAATATTCGTTGGTTTTGATTTCTGGTTTACTATTAAACGGATAAAGAATTTCTATCTTGGCTCCGCCACCTAAATTAATAATCCCACCTTTTTGAGCGTAAAGTTGTTTAATGCCCTTAGTTTTAGCTATCTTTTCTAAGGCTTGGCTGTAAGCGTTATTAGAAAGGATGTTTGACCTAAGCCAACCTAAAACCTCATATTTATTGAGCACATCAGGCAGGCCAGCAATGTGATCGGTATCAGGATGAGATTCAATAACTAAATCAATAGACCGATCAAAGAACGGTATAAATTTGGACAACTCCCTTAACACCTTTTTATCCGGCCCACCATCAATCAGCACCCGTCGATGAGTTGGCGAATCAATCAAGATAGAGTCGCCTTGTCCGACATCCAAAAAGGCCACCCTCACCTGCGGTTTGGGCCTAAGAGCGTCAATCGTCGTCCAAACCGCCCCATTGGCCACTAAAAGAAATAACAAAATCAGTCGTCCGATATTGTGCCTGAAAAATAAAAGCATTAGGTTAAATTATACGCTACCTTAATTTTTAGTCACTTCGCTCTTTGAAAATTGGCAAAGAAAAACCGCTGATCGCTCTGTCAGCGGTTTAAATCATTACTCATGGATGCCTAATTAGACATTCATCATTCTCGCAGGGCCGGGTGTTGCCTCCATCCGAGCCAGTGTACTGCCGAAGAATTTCTACAATCGTAGAGATGGCTACTTCTACCTCTTCTCGTGAGTAACCACTAGCACACACCTTGTCAATCTGCGGCTTCAGAGTTGCAAACACCACGTCCGCCAAAGATCTATTAGCGGTTAACTGGCCACACAAAGGAAAAAAAGAGGCCAGTATTTCGCGGAACCTCCCATGGGTTCGGCTTCCCACCAGCTTGATCTCTTGGCGCATCACCGCGATCAGAATCTCTCTGGCCCGCTCTTCGGCTGCCCATTGACAGTACATACAATCCCTCCTTCTGGTATAAAAAAGAAACTGGGAGCAAAAACTGCTTAAATCTTACTTCTTTTTTAGGAAAAGTAAATGGAGCCCCATAGCTAAAGTCGTGGCACCACCTAAACATTTGATAGGGCGAACCCTTGGTAGTACAGCAAAGCTGACTACGGGGCAGGCATCCCGCCTGTCCCGTACCAAGCTTGCTTTGGTACGGGATACCAAAAGACCAATTCATCCACGAGTAAACTCATGGTCTTTTTGGTACTGGGATAATGTTAGGGTGTTTTGGCCGCTTTAGGATAAAGTCCGATGACCACCAAAGTAAAGATCAGATAAATAAATGAGATCAACCAGAAAGGCCAGGGAGGAATCATTAGCGCCGAGAAAGGTAGCCCGGCCACAAAATGAACGACGGCCAGTTCCACTTTAAGTAACAGATAAATCAAATAACTTAGAGGGGCTAACCAATGACCCGAAACGAGATCAAGAGCCACGGTCCAAAAACCAAAAAACATCGTGGTGGGGATGAGAGGCAAGATGAGTAAATTAGCCGGCAGGGCGAGGGTGGACAAAAGCCCGGTTTTATAAAGAATAAGCGGCAATACAAAAACCAGCGCCCCGAGCGTAGTGCACAGGGTATCTTTCAACTGATACCACTCTGGCACCTTTAGAAACCAGGATTGAAAAATTTTGGCTCCATAAACCACTCCCAGAGTAGCCAAAAATGATAATTGAAAACTTAAATCAAAAAACAGCAGCCGCGGATTAAGCCAGAGCAATAGACTGGCCGTGAGCAGCAGAGCTGTGGAAATATTATATAGCCGGCCAGAGAGTTTAGCATAGATGGCGATGATAGCCATTGCGCTAGCTCGCCAAACAGTCGCCCCTCCGCCGGCCGCCACCCCAAAAAGCAGGATAACCAGTATACTTAAAAATCCGCTCCAGAGCAGGGGCAAGAAAGATAGGACCCGAGCCACGGACCCCGCCACTACGGTAATGTTATAACCTGATAAAACCAACACGTGGGATAAACCGGCACGCTGGAAATCTGTTTGAATCGCCTTTCCCAAACCTCGCTTGGCCCCCAACAGCAGACCCGCCAGGTAGGAAGATTCCGGTTCGGGTAAGGTGCGGGATAAACTGTCCAGAAAAAGTTTTTTGACGACCAAAGTTTGTTCGGTTAGCCAGAATCCTTTCCCCCGCGATAGCAAAAAAATTTTAGGCAAATACACCTCATAATAAATATCATCTTTCGCTAGATAAGTCAGGTAGTCAAAAGTCGGGCCGCCGGCGGTAGAGAAATTTTTCGGCTGTTGTAGCTTACCGGTCAATTTTAGCTGATCGCCGTAGCGAAAAATCGGGTAACGCGTCGTGATAACCAAGATTTTTTTGTCTTCACCCGATGGAGAAACCAGGAGCCGCGTTTCTTTGTCACGCTCGTCCGGTTCGGCCGTGACGATACCGGTAATAGTTACTTTTTGGTCAATTTTTTTATCCAGCCAAGACTCTTTTACCTCAATGTCCAAATTGTACCGTGCCACCCCTAGAGCCAGCGAAGCAATCAAAAACCCGCTTAAAATAAAGATTTTTCTTGCCGCCAGTGGCTGGAGAAACCCGACCAATAAGAGACTGACGCTGACCATGACCAGCAAAAGTTCTATCCCGATTAGTTCGGCGCCAAAAGAGGCAAAAAATATCCCCGCGATAAAAGCGAGAGCAAAAGGTAAAAAAATTTTAGGCCAGGAATCTCCCAATATATTTTTTGTATCTTCCAGAACGAGTAAGGCTTGTCTTTTGAAATTTACCAGCAGAGCGAAGGCACACTTTTGGCGGAGCCTTGCGAGCCTGCCTGCCGGCAGGCAGGCGAGCAGAGCAATTTTTCAGCAGAAAAATATGTGTGCTCCGCCAAAAGTCGTGCCGAGTGGTTATCCACCATTGCAATTCTGTCAAGATTAATTATACTATATCCTGTTTAATAGAATTAGCTAAATTTTCACCCGCCAAAGTTTTTGCCAACGATTAGCACTATTGATGAAGCATGCGGAGGTCTTTGTTTATGCTTGCAATAGATTCTAACGTTGTAGTGCAGATGCAAGTGCATTGGCAAAAATTTAGGAGGGTAAATCCGCCAGAAAATAATGCTCCAGCTTAATCAGTGGCAAAAAATTTTGGTTGGTCATTATATGAGATGGACAACATTGAAAAAGAGTACAATGACCATCAATGTTGGGGTATAGTTGCCTCCATTGATGTCTACGGATGCGATCCTCAATTAATCAGCAACAAGGAAGAAATTAGAAAATTCATTGTCGCCTTAGTGGATTCCATTGGGATGGTGCGTCATGGCGAGCCGATGATTGAGCGCTTCTCCGAAGGGGTATTAGAAGGCTGCTCCGCTCTGCAATTCATTGAAACCTCCAGTATCACCATTCATTTTGACGAAGGAGCCAACCGCGCTTTTATAGATATCTTTAGTTGCAAATATTTTGACTTCAAAAAAGCCGAGGAATTTTGCCAGCATTACCTCAAGGGCAGTAATTCCAAATCATTCTACTTCTTGCGTTACTAAAAATCTTAATAACTTTTAAGTTCTAAATAGCCCAGACTGTTTAGAACCTTCATCCATCGCTTGGTTAGCCAGCAGGTCAGCCAACTTATTTTTTTCGCGCGGGATGTAGGTAAATTTTACTGGCGGCAAGTCTTTTACTTGCATATTCCAAATTTTGATAAACAACGGCCAAAGTTTGGCTTCTTTGATCTGATACTCGCCCGAGAGCTGGCTTTTGACCAATTCTGAATCCATCCGCACTTCCAGTTCGTAGTCGTGTAAATTTTTTTTCCCCAGAATTTTTTTAACATTCTCCAAACCGGTAATCACCGCCCAATATTCCGCTTCATTGTTGGTCATTTTGCCCAGCGGTTTAGCAATTTTTTTAAGTATCGTTCCCCGGTCATCGCAGATAACTACGCCACAGCCCGCATTGCCCGGATTGCCCCGCGAGCCGCCGTCCGTGTTTAGGTATATTTTTTGTTTGCTCATATGGCCATATTCTACTCCGCCTGTTTCAAATCCACAATTCGCAGACGCAACTCCGGATAGTTTTTAAAAGTGGATTTTTCCAAATTAACCAGCAAATCTATTTTTTGACCAGGGGCCAATATCGCGCCATTAAAAATATGTCCGTTTATGGCGTCAAATTTTTTGGCTGGCGAACAAGTAAAAAAACCAATGGCGACAATTTTTTTACCACCGCTATTTGTAAAAGCCAGTTCCAGATGAATCCCGTCATTGCCAAAAGTTTTGACTTGTAGAACCTCCACTCCACGCAAAAGAAAGAGCGGCTTAGTGTTACCGATACCGTAAGGTCCCATTTGTTCAATATAATCATAATTGGTCCAGGTAATTTCATCTGGCGTTATGTCCCGATCAATCAAAATTTCTTCTTCAATCGGCGTTTTAGCTATTTTCTCGTAAGCTCTGAGCAGGCGTGACTCCAGTTCGGGAACCTTATCCTTGGTTAGAGAGAAACCAGCGGCTAAGATGTGCCCGCCATAGTCTGCAAATAACTCTTTCCCACCTGCCAAGCGCATCAATTCTACCAAATTAACCGTACCATCAGACCGACTGGAACCACGCCGAAGATCGGGGTCGCCGTTGCCTCCCCACAGAAACACTGACCGGTTATGTTTATCCTTAATTTTGTTGCAAGCGAGTCCCAAACCGCCATTGGGCCACTCTTCGTTCCCCGCCACGATCACATCCGGTATTTTATCTAATAAAGCTAATTGTTTGTCCACGATCTCAAAAATGTGCTCCACCAGGATCTTGCGTTCCTTATTTTTCTCCTCCAAATGTTTGGCAATCGTGGCGGCTTCCGCCCGGTCATTAGTGGTGAGTAAAAAGAAAGATTGTGAAGCGTGTGACATCCGGCTGGCGGCATTTAGCCGCGGTCCGATCATAAAGCCAATATCATCTTCGGTCACATTCTCTTTTTTTAGTTTCATGACCTTAAATAATTCCAGGAGCCCCACTCGTCGGGTCTGGCGCAATACCTTTAGCCCGAAATGAGTCAGGATGCGGTTTTCGTCTACCATCGGCACCATATCACTGATAGTGGCGATCGCTACCAAATCCAACAGCCATTTATCCCAACCGACAGGAAATTCATAGTCCACCTGGCGCATTAAAGCTATGACCAGTTTGAAAGCCACCGCGCAGCCACAAAGCATATTGAAAGGATAAGAATCCTTATTCTGTTTACTATCTAAAATAGCGAAGGCCTCTGGTGCTTCTTTAGGGACCAAGTGGTGATCGGTCACAATAACATCAATCCCCAGTTTCTTGGCTTTTTTTACTTCCGCCGTGTTGGTAATGCCGCAATCCACGGTAATAATCAATTTAGCCCCATCGGTGGCAATTTTTTCCAGTGCTTCACTGTTTAAACCATGTGATTCCAAATGACGGTTGGGAAGGTAAATATCAACCTGGCTATAGCCGATAGCTTTGAAGAACGAGTGTAAAACAACGGTGCCAGGTACGCCGTCGGCATCATAGTCGCCGTAAATGATAATTTTTTCGTCCCACTCAATCGCCTTAAGGATTCTCTTGACCGCCTGGTCCATTCCCAGCATTAACGCTGGATCATAAAGATCGCTTTCATAAGACGGATGGAGATATTTGGCCGCCGCTTCTTCATCTAAAATTCCCTTAGCAAACAGCAAATCGCGCAAAAATGGCGGATAATCAATGAGTTTCTTTTCTGCCGTTTTTGTGATTTTAGATCTTAATTTCCATTTTTTCATAAAGAATAAAGTAGTATAACATATGGATGCAGGTCGCCGAAAAAATCAACGCCTTAATGAAACTTTTTGCTGCTGACTTTATCAGGGTGTAGTTCTAATTTTAAAGTGTCTTGCAAAAAAAGTCCGGATAAATAAAATCGGGGTTATCTTGTGGATAACCCCGAAAATTCGGAATCAATGATCAAAAATTCAAAAAGGATCAATGGTTCAAGCCGCAAGGGTCATTTGCGGAACGAACCCGGAGGCGGAGCCATAGTAGTCGTAGGCATGGACGCACCAGCTCGCGCCGAACCTGACCCCGCCAACGCAGAACCCGAAGCACGGAGCCCTGCCGAAGCTAGCAACGCCACCCGGATCATCAAACTCGTCTCCGGCACAGTCAATCCGGAGGTCGTCCTCATTCTGGAGCCGTTCCGGATGCATCAGAATCATGATGCCGATGGCGAAAGCGCCAAGGCCAAATTCCCCCGCCAGGAAGACTTCACGAGCACGGCGGACAGAACGGCCACGATGCCGGATTCCGAACTGGGCCGGAACGATCAGGATGTCTGGATCACCCTGCGTTGCCGAGAGATTCTTCCAGAACTCCTGCATACGAGCCGACTGGCGGAGATGCTCCTCGTCAATCTGACCTTCGCGGTAGTTGTAGAACTTGCCACCTCTGGCCTGCTTGATGGTTTCAAGCACCGTGAGAACGACTTCGCTGTAGGTCGCACCGAAGATCTGCGGGTTCTTCATCCAGTTGGGGATGGCGAACCAGCCTTCGGCGTGCTTCGGCAATCTGACCTCGCCCTTTTCAATCTGCGTGAGCAGATCTTGATTGGCGAAGCCGATGCCGGGGAACAGTTCGCGCAAACGATTGGTTTGCGGGATAATGTCCTTCGGCGTGTAGCCGGAGAGATAACCGTAGCTCGATTCCCTTTCTTCGTCCTTGAACTGGTCGGTGAGACGATGCTCATCGATAAAGCTCCTCACAAGTTCGGGCAGTCCGGGAGTGTCATTGACATGTTGAGCTTCCTCCTCGGAAAGGTCGGCCTTGTTATAGGCGGCCTCAATGACAGAGATGAATTTAAGACCCTTGGGGTCTCGAGTGGTAACAGACGGGGCCAATGTTTTCATCGGAACCATCCTCTCTTTTTGAAATTTTACGCTCTCCCGTATGAGATAAGCCATTTATGGCCTAAAATAAGCCCCAAATGGCTTATCTCATATGTGCAGTGATTTGTTGTCAAAATCTGTTGTTAATTATATCAAACCACCACGATTTGTCAAGGTTCGCAGAATGTTGTCTAAAACGTATAATAAGAAAAATAATTAACCACTTTTATGAGCAAAAATCTAGACTGTATTTTTTGCAAAATTATCAACGGAGAAATCCCGTCCAATAAAATCTACGAGGATGAGGATTTTATCGCCATTTTGGATATTAAGCCGAATAATCTCGGCCATGCTTTGATTATTCCCAAAGAACATCATAAAAATATCTTTGATCTACCGGATAATTTGCTGGAGAAATTGGGTAAAAAAATTCAGCTAGTCGCCAATGGGGTGCTAAAAGGCACGGACGCTTCGGGTATTAATGTCGGAATGAATAACGGCTTCACCGCCGGCCAGCTTATTCATCACGCCCATCTTCACATCATTCCCCGCTTCCAAGGCGACGGTTTGATCCACTGGCAACAAAAAGAAGAATTCACTGATGATGATTTTAAGGCAGTGGCGGAAAAAATCCGCCAGAATATTCACCCTGTTGAATAAAAATTCTTCAGAATTTTAAAATTACTCCGTCTTGAAGCGGAGTAATTTTTACTCAACAGGGTAAAAAGGATGCCCTTCGGCCTCTTTTTTATTATCTTTTTCTGCTTTTTCTGATCGCCTCTATCCCCGGCAGAGTGCCGGTGGCTAGAAAGTCCAACATTGCGCCGCCGGCGGTGGAGACAAACCCGAACTTTTTATCTAAGTCCAAGCTGGCCTGCCTAAGTTTTCCTTCGGAAAATTTTGGTAGGCTGGCAATGGCCGCCACCGTGTCGCCGCCGCCCACAATAGAGAAGGCTCTACTTTCGGCAATGGCGCGCGCGATATTCAGAGTGGCTTTATTGTAACCTTGTTCACAATTCCCCAGCGGCCCGTTCCAGAGGATAAATTTGGCTGTTTTAATATCTGTGGTCAAACTATCCACCGTATCCGGACCGACATCAGAGATGATATCGCTTGGCTTAATCTGTTCCGGCTGGCGTACCTGCGCCTCACCATTATGATTCACCCCGTTAGAGGCAAGCCGCCCCAAGGCGGCTGTAGCCGTGCCAAAGGCAGGGCGGCCTCTAACGGGGTCCACTACCACATCTTGTGGTAAATGGAATTTTTTACTCTTAAGAAATTCCATCATTCCGGTTTGATCGCTCTCCACCACCGACCGCCCGATTTCATAGCCCAATTTTTTGTAGAAAGAGTTGGCTAAAGCACCACCGACAAAAATCTTGTCGGCTAAACCGAGAAATTTTTTCAGCAAGGGAATTTTGGTTTTAAATTTCAAACCGCCCAAAATAAACAGGAACGGATGGGCCGGCTTAAAAGCTTTGGATAAATTCTCGTATTCCGTTTCAAACAACAGACCAAAATAGCTGGGCAAGAGCTTGGCCACGCCGAGAATAGACGCCTGCTCGCGGTGTGAAACCGAAAAAGCGTCATTGACATAAATATCCGCGAGTGAAGCCAGCTTTTTGGCAAAAGACAATTCATTGGTCATCTCACCATCATTGCGGCGTAAATTTTCCAGCACCGCCACTTGCCCGTTTTTCAAATTTTCAATATGAAAGAGATTATCCCAATCGGGAAAGAAAATGGCATCAATGGTTTTATTCAGATAACGCACCACCGGCTCCAAACTTGGCTCGCCATCACTACCAATATGACTGATAATAATTACCTTAGCCCCCCTACTAGTTAAGTATGCAATCGTCGGCAGGGACATATCCACCCGAAAAGTTTCTTCCACTTCTCCAGCCTCGCCAATCGGCACATTATAATCCGCGCGAAGGAGAACCCTCTTTCCTTTCAGGTTTTTGATTTTTTTTATTGATCTACTTTGAAGTAAAAACATAATTTATTTATAGCTATAAAACTCGCCCGAGGCACACTTTTGGCGGAGCCTCTCGCCTGCCTGCCGCAGGCAGGGAGGCGCGTAGGCGCCGAGAGTGAGCAATTTTCTAGCAAGAAAATATGCGTGCTCTGCCGAAAGTCGTGCCGAGAAAGAGTTTTGTAGCTAACAATTTGCGATTTTAATGATCTGCACAAAATCTTCCGGTACCAGCGAAGTCCGACCGATCAGGAGCCCATCCGCATCACCTTCTGTTAAGAAGCTTTCCGCATTTTTTACCCCCACCGAGCCACCGTAAAGCACCGGGGCAGCCAGAGCGATTTTCTTGCCGGCAATGCCGCTCAAAATTTTTCTGATGAATAATTTGTTATGCTGGAAATTCTCCGGTGTATCGGCTCCTTTAGCGGCCGCCCCGATCGCCCAAATCGGCTCGTGGGCAATAATCACATTGGCAAAAAAATTCTTCGGCACACCAGCCAGCCCCGCTTCCAGTTGCTTTTTAATGACAGTCAGATAATGACCATTTTCATCATGCTCTACTTCACCGACACAGAGAATGACCTTCAAGCCCTCTTTAAGTACCGCTTTGACTTTCAAGTTAATCAATTCATCAGTTTCTCCTGCCTGACCGGCAGGCAGGCCCGCCTTGCGCCGCTCCGAATGGCCGACAATAATATATTCCACTCCAAAATTTTTGACCATAGAGGCCGATATGAAGCCCGTGAATGCCCCCTCCCGCTCATAAAAAATATCTTGCGTCCCTAATACCACATTTTTTTTAACCTGCGCCAGTGGGGCTAAATAGACCGCGGGCGGGCAAATTACAGTAATAACTTTTTTACTCGGAGCTACTTTAGCCGCGATCTGCCGAAAAATCTTTTTGGCATCCTCCGCCGAGGTCGGGTTCATTTTCCAATTCCCGACGATCAGTTTTCTTGCCCCGTTAGAAGTTGCCTTAGCCATAGAAAAAGTTAAAAATAGTTAATAAGTTAAATTCCCTTTCTACTACCAAATCACGACCGGACAACTTCTAATGGGGTTAGTCGTCATATGAGCACATTATACTATCCTCTAATCGCCTTTCAAAATGTAGCGAACTTTGCCTAGGCAAAGTTCGCTACATTAATTCCGGCTTTTTTTATCCATTATATGTTTGTTTTAATTCGCCACTTCTTCCCAACTCTTCAAATTCCAGGTGCCGCCCGGACCAGTAGTAAACAAAATTGACGACATACCGGTTTTATAAGATACAGTAGCACTGTTTTGCAGATGGATGACATAGGCGGTTATCTGCCGGAGATCAGCACTATTGTTAACGGAGATCCTTCCATGGCCGGCATAAAGCAATAATTCTCCATTAGCCGAGTTGGACGTATTGATCGCGTTAGCTCCTCCGCCCGTTTCAGCACTCTTATTTTGTGAGATCAATAAGATGTAGGAATTGGCCCCGCCCGATCCCTTAAAGACCGCACTATTATTATTATCTATCATACTTGAAGTCAGACGATCGGAGGGATTATCGGCGATAACGGCCAAAGACCGATCTCCCAGTGACGGATCAATGGAAATTTCCGGACTATTTTCCACTGTAATGTTGCCAGTAACCCAGACTACGCCGGTTAATTTAACTGCCGGCGAACCGCTGATTTCCAAGTCGCAAGTAATCTTGGCCGGGCCCAGGGTTGTGTCACTTATAATTTTATAAGGACAGGGTGAGGAAATGACAGTCCCCGCCGCCGCCGCCTGTTCCCATTCGTCGATCAGACTGTCGCTGATCGGCAAACTGCTTGTCGCCTGATCCGGACTATTAGGAAATAATTGTCCCCCCACCGTACTGCCAGAGATGGACTGATAGTAAGCATCTTTACTGATTTGTGAACTTTGAATCGTGTGGGCATAAGCCGTCCCCGTCGCCTCAATACCACTAATAAGACCGGTTGGACCAGCCGAAACCACATCGCCGTAGATGATACTGCTACCACTCCCTTCAACCCGGCCATTGGAATAGAGATTCCCCTTAACGGAAGAGCTATTCTCCATTTTAAAACCGCCCTGCTCGCTCTGGACGCCAAAATTAAAAGAGGCGCCTTCTCCAATCGTGATAGTTGCCAGCACCTTGCGGATATTTTGATTGGCATTTCCCGTCCCTTTTACTTGTTTGTCAAAAGCGACATCGGTAATGGTGGTGGTCGCCGATTTATTTCCTAGTTTGATCACTTCCGTGGTGGAAACCGCCTGATTATTTTTCAATCGATAGACCACGTCTTCCACGCCAGATTCCGCGAGCAGATAGCTACTTTTAGAATCGAGCAAGTTGCGAGTATCTCCTGATCCGCTCACCGTAACGGACAGAACGCCTGTGCCGACCACCCCGGCCAAAACGGCAAAAATAGCCACCACGACCAGTAATGTCTGCCCTCGGTTGTAGTGTTGTTGTTTAAACATTAATAGTTGTTTCTTAGGACATTGGTGGAATAAAAAGAAGTGGTAGCCGAGACCAGGCGGCTGTCTGAAATGATCAACTCCATCTTAATGGCGTCAGAATTGGTAGTGACAATTTTGCGAAAAACCAAACTGTTTACAATGATCCCAGCGGGAGAAAGCGGCAGCGGCGTTCCGTTCGGTTCGGTCAGTTGCAAACGATTGGTCGTCGTGGCGACAGTGAAGGCGGTGGAGACTAAATTATCGCTGGCGTCACGGCTTTTGAGCGTCAATTTGCCCGAGCTCGTCGCCAATAAACTGTTGGCATCATCAATACTTTCCGCGCGGCGGATATCATAGGAGAGACGCTCTAGAATCACTTGGGCGGATTGTGTCAGATTACGCGTGATGCTAATACGGCGCAGGGGGCGGGAGACATTAGTAAGAACGGCAAGAAGACTGCCGGCCAAAATAATCAAAATAGCGCAGTAAAGCAGTGCCTCCACTAATGATATTCCTTTATTTTTCTGCCGTCTGATCATTTTAATTACCAAAAAGGTTAGTTAAGTAAGCGGCCATCGTCTGGGTCGTAGTACCACGCTCGTCGCGCCAAGCGACGGATACCGTCACTAATTTCGTATTATTATCCAGCGTCCCCGCCGGCGCGATGTCTTTATTGCTATCTCGGTACACATTGCTCAAAACAAATTTTCGTTCAAATAAATTATCAACCATAATATTAGTGCTGGTCGCCTGCCAGGTATTGTTAAAAAACATAAAATAATAAGTCGTGCTGGCCGTGAGCGAGCCAAGCGAACTGTTCCAGCTCGAATCGCGCATCACTCGCACAGCTTCTACTCCCTCCTCCAACAGGTAAGCGGCTTGGGTGCGGCGCAGCGAATTTTGGCTCAAAACCAAAGAGCTGCTTAAAGCGTTCATCACGACGACGATCAAGAGGGCTAGCGCGGCGGCTCCAATAATAACTTCAACCAGGCCAAAACCGTCCGGCTCGTTTCTTACTCCCATTTTAGTTTTGCGATAGACTGTGTCCATAGTTAATAGTTAATTGGCGCTCGCCACTCCCACTGGTAAAATCGTGATGATTTTAACGCGATTAGCATTAGAGAGTATGGATAGTGTCAGAACTCCATTTTGACTGGTTTTGCCGCTTAAACGATCAAATATTATATCTGTGCCGTTACCGACGAGAGCAATATTGGAAATAGACACCGTCGGATTAATCAGCAGAGTAATATTATCGGGGGAAGAAGAAGAGAAAGTTAATCCGGAAAAACGGATGAGGCGATCCGCCAAAAAACGCACACCGTATTGTTTATCGTTAGCCGAAGCGAGCGTCAGCGAACGGGTTTTCGCGATAAAAGCTAAAGTCTTATCCGTCTCTATCTGCAAAGTCTGCTGATCCTTGAAACTCGCGAGTGGAGCCATAACTAAATACGCCAAGAGGCCGATCATAGCAACCACGATGATGGTTTCAATTAAGGTGAACCCCGTTAGAAATTTAGATGGGTTGGTCTTATCTCTCTCAGGCCATTCTTTATTGAACAGAAAAAAAATATTCATCCACAACTTTTTGCGGTTTATTTCTAACGGGGTGAACCCTCCAGAACTTTTTGACTTTTGATTCTTAATTGTCATTATTGCATTTATTCGTAACCATTCGTTTCATTTACATTATTCGCCTATTCGCCTGCCTGCCGCAGGCAGGTATGTTTATCTACTGTATGGCGCTCGTGAGCGCGTACATGGGCTGGATCATCGCCACCACGAAGAAACCGACCGCCGTACCAATAACAATCATAATGACCGGCTCAATAATGGTGGCCAAATTTTTGGTGGCTTGATCTACCTCCTCTTCGTAGAACTGCGCTCCTTCTAAAAGCATCTCGGCCATCTTCCCCGTTTCCTCCCCCACTTCAGTCAATTCCCCCACCAGCACCGGAAAAAGTTTAGGCTGTTCTTTAAGCATGGCCGAGAGGGTCATTCCCTTCTCAATTTTGGTCACGAATTGATTAACGGCCTGTTTAAAATAGAAGTTCTGCAGCACTCTAGCCGTAATAGTTATTGTTTCCATCATCCCCACTCCCGAGGAAATAAGGGAGGAAATCGTCCTCATGGTAATCGCGGCGTTGACTTGCCGATCTAACTCCCCAATCACGGGCAGACGCAATAAAATAAAATCCAGAGTTTTTTGGCCGGCTGGCGCCCGCAAAAAAGAAATGAAAGATATGATTAAGAGAACCAGGGCACTTAGGAAAATAAAGTAATGATTGGCCATCAAAGAGCTTATCCCCACAAAAATTCTGGTCAGCAGAGGCAGAGGAACATTTAAGTCGGCAAAGGTGGACGCCAATTTAGGCACCAGAAAAATCATCATTAAAATACCGACCACAAACATTAAACTAATGATGATGGCCGGATAGATCATGGCACCGCGCACTTTTCTTTGCAGCTCGTAAGTTTTAGATAGCTGCTCTTTGACAATATGCAGAGAATTTGGCAAATTACCGGATTCTTCCCCCGCTTCCACCATGGAAATAAACACCGACGGAAAAACGCTGGTGTAGGCCGAGAGGGCAGCACTAAAACTTTCTCCCCCCGTCACACGATTCAACAGGTCACTGATAATGGTTTGAAAATATTTATTTGTTGTCTGCCGAGTCAAAATTTCCAGCGACCGGGAGAGCGAGAGGCCGGCTCCAATCATCGAACTCAAGTTGTTGGCAAAAACAATCTTTTCTTTCAGATGAACCCCTTTAAACAAGCCGGCCAGCCAAGAGCGGTGTCGAGAGAGGGAGTCTGCTGGATGGGCGGCAATTAAAGTCAACCCTTCCCCTCGCATTTCCCGGGCCAAAGCAAACCGATCGGAAGATTCTCTTTCCCCCGTCACCAGCTCGCCATTGTCTTTTTGGGCCTTAAAATTAAACTTCATAGGTTAACATACGAATATACGAATAATGCGAATTATACGAATCGCTACGAATGTCTGCTTTTTTAATTATTCGCAACATTTGCATTATTAGCATCATTCGCATATTTGTATGTTTAACTACTCTGTCACCACCCGCAGCACTTCTTCAATCGTCGTGATTCCTTGCGTTGCTTTAAAAATACCATCTTCAATCATGGTCATCATTCCTTCTTTTTTGGCTTCTTCTTCAATTTGCTCGGCCGTCGCTCCTTTCATAATCATATTATTAACGACCGATGACATTTTAAGCACCTCATGAATGCCGATGCGGCCAGAAAAACCGTCTTCGGACTCTTCCGACTGTTTGTTTTTATAAAATGGCACATCGGCCCACTTAGTAGCAGGCGCAATGACTTTTTCTTCTTTCAACCAATCAAGTACTCGGTCCAAATCCACATGTTTAGCCAGTTTATCCAATTCTTCCGGTTTCAAGCGATATTCTTCCTTGGCCCTACAGAGACGGCGTACCAAGCGTTGGGCGATAATTACTTTGATAGTAGAGACCAACAAAAAAGGTTCAGCGCCCATATCAAGCATTCTGGGCATCGTGCCCGCTGCTGAATTGGTGTGCAGGGTAGACAGCACCAGGTGGCCGGTTAGAGCCGCATTAATGGCCAAATTAACTGTCTCTTTGTCGCGGATTTCCCCCACCATAATAATATCCGGGTCTTGCCGTACCAAGGTCCGTAAACCGCTGCCAAAAG
>JBBUAE010000058.1:0-5943 GCA_038061005.1 Patescibacteria group bacterium
TCGGCTCGAACCATATTTTGGAAGGGCAAAAGAATTTTTTTAATCAATTTTATAAGGTCGAAATAATTCATTTTTAATTTTCGTAATTTTATGAAGAAAAAATCTATAATAACAGTCATTGTTTTAATAATTGTTGTTGGTATAACTGGTTATTATTTTTTATTTAGAAAAATAAACGATTTTAGACCGCCAATCACTTCTCAATACACAGTTGAATGTCCAAAAATCATTTCTATGTCAGATGTCAGTTTGTCAATACTGGCAAAAGTTTTTAGAATCTCCGTGGCTGATGCCACAACCCAACAGCCGTTGCTTAACGGGAAGTTGTGTTTTATTGAACAACCCGTGTTAAACAAACCAGCTGTGCTCGAATTCAGGTTCGTGTCGCGTGCAAATTCCTCTGATGCTAAAGCTAACATTACTCTCCCAAAAACTTTTGAATTAGTAGATGGAAATACTGAGTGGACCGGAAATTTAGAACAAGGTCAGCAAAAAAGTTTTAGAGTTACAGTTAAACCCACGAAAACTGGCTACTACCATATCGACGGTTCTATAACTAGCAAAGACAATGTTGGACGGCTTGGTGCTGATAAATTAACTGGTATAGATATAGATGTAACTTCGGGTGGCACAATCATTAATCCCGTTTGGAACAAAACTTTTTCTCCGTCCAATAATTTATATTTAGCTGTGTATCCTGAAAACAGTCTATGGACAGTTAGTCAAAAGTTTTCTGATGACCGATTTACGGAATTTGATTTTGGACATGCGTTATCTCCTGAAAATTTTGAACCAATTATCACAGTAACTTACTACAAAACTGGTTATGTGGATAATCAGACAAAAGTAACTGCGAGCGAAATAGAAGTTAATGTGAATAAGAAAAATCTAAAGACAAAAGAGTGGACATATTACCCGGCGGTAAAACAGACCATTACAACCGCTGGACAGACCATTGAACGCGCAGTAATCAGTAATTGGAATGGATACGACATCAGGATTGATTTACTGAAAGCAGAATATCTACCAGCGTTTGATACTTTCGTTAAACTATTCACGGTAACTTTCTGATTGTATTCGCTCCGCGAATTCTTGAATTTTCCGCCAAAGAAAAACTTGAAATTGTTAATGTGCGGCGGAGCCGCTCCGATTATTCACCCCTCACCGTGCGAGCCGCGCTCTGCGCGGCGAGCAAACTCCGTTCGAGCTATCTTTAAGATACACCGCATGCGTTACTTGGGAATTGACTATGGCACCAGAAAAATAGGTTTAGCTGTTTCAGATCTAAACGGCAATTTTGCCTACCCACACTCAGTTATTGTCAATAATAAAAATTTTATTCGAGAAATTACTCGCCTTTGCCAAAAAGAACAAATCGAACAGATTGTTATTGGTGAATCCCTGAATCTTAAAGGCGACTCCAATCCCATCATGGAAGAAATAAAAAACTTCGCGGCTAAGCTGACGGAGGTAAGTAGCTTGCCCGTGGCTTGGGAAAAAGAATTTTACACTACCCAAGAAGCGGATCGGCTTGTCGGACGAAACGAAGAAACAGACGCTCGCGCCGCAGCCCTGATTCTCAAAAACTACTTAGATAAACACCGGGAATGATTTTTTCCTGACTGTTTTTGCGCTATAATATACTCAATGAAGCAAAGTCTATTTTTCCGATATTTTCCCGTTCCCCGCTCACTTATTTTGGGTGGAACTGGTTTAGATATTTCTGATCTATCGGTTAAATTTATTTCTTTAGCCACCAGCCCTAATGACTACCGGGTGACAGATTTTGGCGAAGCCGCTATTCCGGTGGGAGTTATTCTAGGTGGCAAGGTTATAAATCAAGATGGTCTGGTAAAAGTTTTAGCGGAATTTAAAACAAAGCATAACTTACAGTATGTCGTTGCTTCTTTGCCTGAAGAGCCGGCGTATCTGATTAGGGTTAAATTGCCGTTTATGCCGGCCAATGAACTGCGGGATAGTATCGAGCTGCAATTGGAGGAATATATCCCTCTGCCGGCCGGTGAAGTAGTTTTTGATTATGAAGTTTTTGCGCATCCATTGGCCGAAACGGGTTACTACGATTTAAGCGTCTCCATTATCCCCAAGAATGTTTTGGCTGATTATAAACAAGCACTAGAAAAAGCTGGTCTCATCCCGATAGCGCTCGAAATTGAAGCGCAGTCTTTAGCCCGGTCTCTCGTTTCCGCGGGGGACAAAAAAACTTACTTAATTGTAGATATTGGTAAAACCAGAACCGGTTTTTGCGTGGTCAGTCGGGGCATCGTTTTATTTACCGCGACCCTGGGTAGTATTGGTGGTGAAAATTTAACCACGGCGATCCAGAAGAATTTGGGGATCACCTATAATGAAGCAGAAAAGCTAAAGTTAGCGAAAGGGCTAAGGCACTCGGCGGCCGATAAACAGGTATTTGAAGCAATCATTCCGGTGGTTTCTATCTGGCGCGACGAGATTAACCGCTACCGCTCTTACTGGGAAACTCACAAAGATGACGGTGAGGCGAAAGATAAAATTAGCGGTATCATTATCTGCGGTGGCCAATCGTCTTTGCCCGGCCTGGTTGATTACTTAGAGAGTAATATCGGTCTCTCGGTCACTATTGGAAATCCCTGGACAAATGTGTTAGAAAAAAATACCACCGTACCGTCAATTGATTTTAATAATTCTTTACGCTATGCCACGGCGACCGGTTTGGCTCTTAGAAATCTGATCGATCCATAACAACTATATGATTAACCTGCTTCCCATTCTAGACCAAAAAACCATCAAAAACATCTACCACTATCGGCTACTGGAGTGGTATAGCCTGCTTCTAGCTTGCTTGCTAGTTATTTTACTGGTTCTGGCTGGCTCCCTCTATTTTATTATTACGCTGCGCGTAGATACCGAACAAAGTATTTTGGATTCTCTCCAGATCAAAAACAGTGACGGATCAACAGCGGCACGGCTGTCCGTGGCCGATATTAATAAAGCTATAACATTGATGGTACAATCTACCGAATCTCCGCGGCTGGCTGACCTGATTAATACTTTGGCGGTCGGGACGCCGGTCGGTATTAAGATAACCAATCTAAAATTTACCCGGACAGATAAAGGAGAAGTGGCCGTAGATCTTAAGGGGGTTACGGCTAATCGGCAAATACTGCTCGGCTTCACTTCTCTTCTGGAGGGCCTTGGCGGATTCCACGAAGTAAATTCTCCTTATTCTAACTTAGTCAAAAAAACCAATGCCGAATTTAACATTTCTTTAACAGTGGCAAAAGTAAAGACAAAGTAATGAACAAGGGTACATTAAAAAATAATAAATTTCTAATTTTGCTAGTTTTGGCAGACCTTATAATGATGGCGGCGGTGGTCGGGCTGGCTTTTACGGCTTGGCAAAAATCCGCCGAGGTGGCAAATCTCATCCAACAAGCAGAGATACTAAACCAAAAGCAAAGCAGCCTAGCTAATTTGAAATCCGCGGCCACTGATAGTCAAAAAGTTATTAATGCTCTGTTTATTAATAATCAGACTAAGGCGGTCTTAATCGCTCAATTAGAAGAGCTGGGAGCAAAAGCTGGTGTGGAGTATGTTTTAAACAAGGCCGAAGACCAAGGAGGTCTCCGTTATGATATTACTATTAAGGGTAATTTTACTGATGTCTACCATTTCATTTCTTTGGTAGAAAACTTGCCCTATCAAATTATGATCACATCAGCTAATTTAGAAAAAGTACCGAGTCAAAAGGATGAAAATTTACCTTGGTCGGCTAATTTGATAATTGGTATTGCCAATCTAAGCACATCAAATAAACAATGATCAAAAACTTTTATCTCAAAATAAAAAAGTTTTTCTCTCGTCGGTCGGCAATTGATAAAAACAAATGGGAACCAAATCCGCGCCACAGCTGGGCTTTAGTGGTCACCTTCTTTTTTGTTGGCCTACTCATCTCTTTGGGTTCTTTTGCTTGGCTATACGCTAACTTAATTGGTTTTAGCGAAGATAAAAGTTTGCCGGCCAATCTGACGAGTAGTGAAGAAAGACGCAATCTAAATACCGCTTTGACCGAGTTTAAAAATAAAGCAGAGAGATTTAATGAGCTAGAAACAAAGCCAGTCATTGTTGACCCGAGTCTGTAAATTAGGTATATTTCCCCACACTACCGTTGTATAAGGTTAGAATTACATGGTATAATCCCTAAATGCCGTACAAATATAGGGAAGATCTATATAAGGCGCAGAAAAAGCATAGAATAAAAGTCAGAGCGAAACTTTTTGAATATTTGTCTGACAAAAAGTGCGTCGATTGTGGGGAAAATGATCCTATTGTGTTAGAGTTTGATCATTCAAATCGTGATCTGAAGTTCAAAACCATTGCTAAAATGTTGTCCGGGCATTATTCGTGGGACTCGGTTCACAAAGAGATAACCAAGTGTAAAATACGTTGTGCGAATTGCCATCGGCGCAAAACATATTCCGAATTCGGTTGTTTTGGTAAAACTAAGCCCTCGTAGTTTAATGGATAAAACTGGAGACTTCTAATCTCCCGATCGAAGTTCGATTCTTCGCGAGGGCACAGGGTATGCGCGCTTAGCTCAGTTGGTTAGAGCGCTTCATTTACACTGAAGAGGTCGGGAGTTCAAATCTCTCAGCGCGCACCACGTGGAACCGCAAATAATTTACGAAGATGCCGATATTTTAGCTGTCAATAAACCGGCCGGTTTGTCGGTGCATGCCGATCTATTTTCGGCTAAGCCGACGCTGGCTGATTGGTTGCTGCAAAAATATCCGCAGATGGAAAATGTCGGTGAGCCTATGCTCTCGCAAAGCGGTAAGTATCTATCCAAGCCGGGGATTGTCCATCGTCTAGATAAGGATACAAGTGGAATCTTGTTGGTGGCCAAAAATCAACCAGCTTTTCTTTTTTTGAAGGAGCAATTTCAAAATCACTCAATTAAAAAAACTTATCGGCTGATTGTTTACGGAAACATAAAATTACCGGCCGGTGAGGAGGGAATTATAAACGTACCAATCGGTCGCAGTAAAAACGATCCTCGTATTCGCGTGGCCAGCCCGAAGGCCGCTGGCAAACATCGAGAGGCCGTTACTCATTATAAAGTCTTGAAAAACATAAATGATTTTTCCTATCTAGAAGCTTATCCTAAAACTGGTCGCACTCATCAACTGCGGGCTCATTTTAAGGCCATTCAGCACCCGCTAGTCTGCGATTCTCTGTACGCGCCGGGCAAATCTTGCCCGCCCGGGCTCTCGCGGCAAGCCCTCCACGCTTACAGTATTGAATTTACGCACCCCAACGGGAAAAAGATGAAATTGACGGCGCCTTTGCCGGAAGATTTCCAAAAAACTCTCAAAATCTTGGAAGAGACGACCCTACAGCCAGAATAGGTTGCAAAGTAAGGGTATCTTGAGCCAAATCCTCGGCCACTTGACAGAATTAACTTTAGGATATATAATAAACAACAATAAAGGTCTTTGAAAGCTGACTTGCAAAACACATTAGTCGTAGCCACAAGATTCTGACTCGTTCGGAATTTTATGGCTACGACTACTAGTTAGTCCTCTGGTCTTGCCACATGGTGGCCCTTTGCCCAACGGACAAAGGAAAAATTCCAGCTAAAAGCTGGGGAAACAGGTGCTACTATGAAGTACGCGAAAATGGAATGGGGAACGATGGAAGCTGTTGTCAACAAACTCGGTGGAATGGAAGGCGTCGAGAAGTTTCTTTCCGGGAAGTTGGTTGTTTCCGAACCAACTTGTACCTGGCGCGAACAGGACGGCGTCATCTACTTCAGCGTCACCTCCGACGGCACGACCGGCGAGGACTGGATCAAGCGTCTGGAAGGCAACGGTTTCCGCGTCGGAGACTATGCCAAGCAGGTGCTCCGTTCGCCGGACTTCAAGCCGACCAACGGCGTGACGACCG
>JBBUAE010000059.1:0-2910 GCA_038061005.1 Patescibacteria group bacterium
GCTCCGCGGGCAGGGCTCGAACCTGCGACCAATCGCTTAACAGGCGACCGCTCTACCACTGAGCTACCGCGGAATATATTTAGTTTTCAAATACTCATCTTTCCATCTTCTACCATCTCCACTTTTGAAAAATTTTTCTCTTCTGCGAGCCTCTTTACTATCTAAAGCTTGCTCAGAGTATACTAGCTCAAAAGGACCTTTTTCAAAAGTACTTATAGTTGAAGACGATCCGCGATTATGCTCAGTAATTCTCTTGTTTAAATCATTGGTAAAACCCGTATAGAATTTACCAGTCTTTAAACTTTTTATTATGTATACATAATACATAGAGATTCAGGCGACCACCGCGCCAAGAAACGGCGCGTAAATCTACCACACGAGCTTTACCCGCCGTCTTTTGGCGGGTACCGCGGAATATATTTAGTTTTCAAATTCCCAAATATGAACTCTGAATCCCGGGCCAAGCCCGGAATTACACAACCGGAAATTACCTAGATATACTACCAAAAATCACGAAAAATGCAAAAAGAAAAGCCCCCCGTTTTCCAGAGCGCTTTTCTTCGTAATTGTTTAGTTATTTGACCTGGAACAGCCCGGTGATGGCACCGTAAAACAGAGCCGTCAGGTTAAAGCCTTGATACGAGGTCGGTTGGGCTGGCGGAGCTGACTCTTGGGGAACCTGTTGTATTTGAGGCTCTTGAGATTGCTGCGGGGCTTGCTCTATCGGTTCGCTACTCCCAGTTGAAGGCGGCTGGCTACCCCCTGATGGCGGAGGCGGCATCTGTCCATTACTGCCGGTTGGCGAAAGCGGGATCACTTGCCCGGTTGGCGGCATTTGTCCGTCGCTCGGCGGCTGTTGCGGCATCGTTCCACCATTCCTTCCGCCATCGGGAGGAGGGCTCATTCTTGGCGGTTCAATGTTTGGTCCTTGGTTCCCCCCAGGTCCGAATTTACGGCATTCCTCCTGGTGCGTCTGACAGTAGGCCTGGCACTCTTGTTCGCTTTGACACCCGCCCGGGCCACCTTGACCGCCAGGGCCATTTTGCGGCCATCTACCCGGGAGACCGATATTTGGCTGCCCGTCTCTGGGACCCTGGTTAGACCCTCCAAAATTCGCGCATTCCTTTTGGTGATCTTTACAATAAGCGTCGCATTCCTGCGGGCTCTGACAGCCGCCCGGACCGCCGCGCGGCCCTCCCTGATTCGGACCGTCTTGATAGCCCTCGGACGGAAATTGTTCATAGCATGATTTCATCGCGTCCCCTGTTTCTTGGTTCGGGATAATGCTGTTTAGATCCGGACCAAGCTTTGATTGCAGGCATTCTCTTAATTTACCCGTGGCACTCTGCATAGTGCTTTGAAATTTCTTATTCCCTTCTTCCATTCTCTGCAATTCCTCGGGAGAGATCAGTCCGTTCTCTTTGGCAAAATTCATACAGGTTTGCTGGTTAGCGGGATTTTTACAAAACGCCTCGCACTCTTCTTTACCCTTACAATTGCCAGGCCCTTTACCCTTCGTTTTTTTAGCCATCTCGTAATCTTTTTGATCCATCATTCCGGCCGCCAGGGCGAAGTCGGCGCATTCCTGGAAGTGCTCGTCGGTTTGGCAGTAGGCGTCACAGGCCTCCTTTCCCTTACAGGCCGGCGGCTTGACTCCTTTTTTGACCGCTTCCAGCATTTTCTGCGCATCAGCCTGCTCTTCCGGTTTCATCATCCCCGCCTTCATCGCAAAGTTGATACACTCCTCCATATGGCTTGGTTCCTGGCAATAGGAGTCGCAAGCTTTTTTATTGCCGCAAGCCGGCGGTTTGATCCCCTGCTTGACCGCAGCGCTGACTTTTTTCGCTTCCGCCAGCTCGGAAGCCGGCATTAAATTATTTTTTTCCGCGAAAGCCACGCATTCCTCAATATTACTCATACTGTCACAATAGGCTTCGCACTCTCCCTGGCTTGTGCAGCCGCCCGGCCCGCTAATTTCCCCGGCCGACATTTTCCTGGCCATCTTTAATTCCGATTGGCTCATCAGGTTGTTTTTTTCGGCAAACGCCAGGCACGCTTCGGCATGGGCGGAGGAATCGCAATAGGTTTTGCAAGCTGATTTGTCGGAGCAATTCCCCAATTCGGCCACGGGGTACTGGATGTCGGCATTGCCTTGGGCCAGCACGTAGTTCCCTACCGCGAATGAGGCGAAGGCGGCAAGAATGACGATGAAAATTTTTACAGTTTTCATTTTATTCAAAAGGGTTAGTCTTTGCGTTTTTAAAGGGGTTGGTTTTATTGACCGGGTTGAGATCCGGGGCATTATTCAGGGGGTTAGCTTCGGGAACCGTAAAATTCAGAGTCGGCGTTTGTTTTTTAAACAGCCCGGGCACGATAAAAATCGCCAAGATGATTAAGACAGCAATCGTTAACATAATTATCAAATATTTTTGATTCATCGGTGAAATATAAAATTTATAATTCGACTTATCTAAATTATAAGCTTGATGGCAAAAAAAGAAAAATGGTAAAAAGTTGATAACTTTTTGGCTAAATCAAGGTTTAGATTAAGCACAAAAACTGGTGTAATATAGCTATAGCCGTGATCCGGCCAGCCTCGCCGAAATTAGAACCCTACTTAAAGAGTCGCAGGTGTTGGCGAAAAAAGTCAAACTAGATTAACTGTGTCACAGCAAGAGGTCTTTCGCCTCTGCTTTTTTTATGCTATAAAAGAAGTTAATGTTTGTTAATTGGGGCCTATAGTAAAGTGGTATTACGCGGCATTTTCACCCTCCTAAGTTTTCCTGCGGGCCTGTAGCTCACTTGGTAGAGCGCGTCATTCGCATTGACGAGGCAAGGGGTTCGAATCCCCTCAGGTCCACAATCAAAATATGTCCAGAGCAAAACAATTTGTCGAAAAAATTCTAAACC
>JBBUAE010000060.1:0-1927 GCA_038061005.1 Patescibacteria group bacterium
GAACGCGGAACCTCGGTTTTGGAGACCGATGTTTTACCATTGAAACTACAGGCCCCTAAATCCGCCCTAGGCGGATCGGGCGACCAAAAAACAGTTTTTAGTTTAGCCCAACAAACGCCATTATTTTAACACATTTTGGATAGAAAAAAAGTAGGTTTTGCCTACTTTTTGATCTCTTTGTGTTTCGTATTCTTCTTGCACCACTTGCAATATTTCTTGAGTTCAATTTTACGCTCCACTTTTTTCTTGTTTTTGCGGCTCCAGTAGTTAATACGCTTACAAGTAGAACACCCTAATTTTATGAGTTGATCTTGGGACATTGTTTATTTGAATTATTAGCTCCGACGCTTTCGGTCGGGGTCCCGACCCCTAATGCCTTGGGGCGTCGGGATTGATCTTGGGACATAATAAATTTATTTAGGGTAACAGGAGTAATATAACTTATTACCAGCAAAAAGGCAACCCCAGGTAGATAACGACTCCGTATCTAACGGGGCAGGGATTTTAAAGGCTTTTTGGTTGCTTCTTTAAAACATCAAAAATTCGAGGATCTTCCAAACCCAACACCCAAGCCGAGAAACCGTGCAGATTATTGGCCGTAGCCACTTCCAGTTTTTTCTGGAAACTGAAGACATTTTCATACCAAGTGATATATTTCTTACCGCCCTGTTTGTATTTTATCCACGGCACTTGGTAGGCTTCGCTAAAGCCCTTGCTCGTATATTCGCCGCTAGCGGCCAGATTGGCGACACGACTATAACTGCCTATATCCACTAGCTTGCCACGCGCCGTATCCCATTTCCAATAATAAAACGGGATGCCAATAGACAGCTTCTCCGACGGGATTTGCGTCAAACTGTAAGCTACTACTTTCTTAAACCACGGCAAGCTGGCTACCGGCCCTTTGGAGTCCGGCTGATCATAAGACATGACACTGACAAAATCCGTATTAGACGCAATAGCTCTATAATCGTACACACCAATGATTTTATTCCACAGGTCGTTTTTGTAATCCGCCGGATTGGCGGAGATTTGGGCGATAACCGCGACACTAAATTTTAGATTATTCTGTTTTAATGCCTGCCCAGCCCGAGCGACGAAGGCGGAAAACTTGTCCCGATTGTCGGCCGAGATTTGCTCCAAATCAAACTGCCAGCCCCAATAGTTGTATTTCTGGGCCTCGGTAATTATCTGGGCTATTATTTTGTCTTGCTTCGTCGGATCACTTAAAATAGCTTCCATCACGGCGGCGCTAAAGTTTCCGTTTGTGATCAGGGGCATCACCTTGACGCCGTTGGCGCCAGCGATATTTATCAGATCCGCATCCACGATTCCCCTCAAAACACCATCCTGGTTAAAGGTGTACCATTGAGGGGCAATGACATTAATTTTTTTAACATTCTTAACAAAAGAAGCGAAGGCTTTTTTACTGTCACGGTAATAAAAGACGCTTAACAATTGGTGCTTGGGTTTTGGAGTGGGGGTTGGTTTGACCGTTTTAGCCGAGGAGAAATCAACCAGAGTAAAGAAAGAAAAAACAGTAAGAAAAATTAATACTCCAACTTTTTTGTATTTAGTCATCACTGTCTATTTTACCACAATCATCAGTGTTGCGGAAAAGAGAAAAAGTGTGGGAGGCTATGACGAGAAGTTAAATTTAGACAGATTCTTGATTAGAGACACTTATTATGCAATAATTCAGGAGTTAAAAATAAAATAGAATTGCGCAGGTGGCAGAGTGGTCAATTGCAAGAGACTGTAAATCTCTCGCCCTATGGGCTACGTAGGTTCAAATCCTACCCTGCGCACCACATAGGAAATTGCAAGTTGGAGACAGCCGCCTCGCTTCGCTCGGCGGTCAAAGCGTATTGCATTTTGGGCTCAAAAATGAATTGGCGGTTTTGCATTCGGGGAAAAGAAAATTTTT
>JBBUAE010000061.1:0-1528 GCA_038061005.1 Patescibacteria group bacterium
TTTTTGGGATACAACCGCGACCCCAAATCGTTTTCGTTTTGAGAAAGCAAAACAGACGCAATGCGGAGGCCTTCTTACTTTTTCTTCCATCATCCCGAATGACGTGATAATTACGGACTATCGGCTTGTCGTGCGATATAATAATGCCACCCAGCCCTATCCGTTGACTTTTATTCGCATTACGGGATACGTCGGAGCTCGTAATCGGGAAAAAACCGAGTTTAACCTTCAAACAACCGTCTCGCAACGAATTCTTGAGTGAACATGTTACTTACATTTTTCGAAAAATATATTCGTCAAAATAAACGTCCTGACGCGAGAGAACCGCTTGTTAATACGCGCGGTAAGGGGTTTAGCATCATAGAAACACTTGTCGCGATTACAATTCTTACGATGGTCATCGCCGGTTCCATTACCGCTATTAACAAAGGTCTTTCCGTTTCAACCGAAACTCGTAATCGGGTGACTGCCTCATTACTGGCGCAGGATGCGATGGAGTATGTTAAAAATAGGAAATTCATAAACATTAAAACATTAGCTCCCAGCTGGCTTTCGGGTTTTGGCGGGTGCAGAAACGTTCCTCCATTTTTATGCAGGGTAGACTCAATACAGGCAGACGGTCTTGGCATATCGTTTTGCCCTGTTCCGGATGGATGCCCTGTATATATTAATAATACCATTGGATATTATCAGACTCCGACAGGCACCAATGTTAAAACGCCATTTGAACGGTCGTTTTATTTAGAAGGGACAGATGATAATGAGCGTAAAGTTGTTGTAAAAGTGACGTGGAAAACCGCCGGCGTGTCGTACTCGGTGAAACTTGCCGATTATATTTTTAAAGTGGCCTGGTAATTATTTTATATTTTATGTTTCCGGATAAATTTAAATTGTCTCGCGGGTATACCCTTCTTTTTTCTATTCTCATCATGATTTTTATTTTTAGCGTGACTGTTTCTTTTTTCTCCATCACTCGCAAAGAATCAAGCCTTTCTTCCGCCGTTCACGAATCCCTTTATGCGTTATACGCCGCCGATACCGGTATGGAATGCGCCCAATATTACGACCCCGCCCCCTCGCTTACAACCCCCTTATCTTTGTTGTGCGGAGACAGTGTTGTTGTGGAAACCCCGTGGACTACGCCCAATGCCGGGGAGTTTGTTTCTACGTTTGTCATTTTTTTCACTGAAGAAAATCAAAGTTGCGCTCGGGTAACTCTTAAAAAGAGATACGATATCAACGGCAACCTTAAATCAAGTATCGAATCTCGGGGGTACAATCTCGGGGAGAGCCCCGAATGCCCAATCAATCATCCAGCAGTCGTTGAACGCGCTTTGCGTCTGACGTATTAAGAGGGTGTGTTGATTCCGATAGTGATAAGCCGCCCGGCTAAAACAAAAATCCGCTTGTAAGCGGATTTTTGTTCGCCCGATCAGCGAAGCTGATTTAGGGGGCGGCTTATCACTATCGGGGCGATATAGCTCACAATAAACTGTTACCGAAAATTATCTGGGATTTTTTGGGTTTC
>JBBUAE010000062.1:0-13741 GCA_038061005.1 Patescibacteria group bacterium
CGATTACTTTCACTGACTCGGGAGTATTTAATATGCGGACACGACTGCGCGGGATCATTAGCAATGCGGCTTATCGCATCGCCATCAATACTTTTCACGGTTTTTGTAACGACATCATCCGCAATCGACCGGAAGATTTTCCGACCATTATCGGCGCGGTTAATATTACCGAGGTAGATCAGGTGCGCGTGCTGGAAGAAGTTTTTAACGAATTGTCACTCCTGAAACTGACTACCTTTGGCGATTCGTTTTACTATCTCAAAAGCGCTAAGAATTCGATTGGGCAACTCAAACAGGAGGGGATTAATCCGGCCAAATTCGCCGCGGCCATTAAAAAACTGGCTGAAGAATTTTGGCAGACCCCCGATTTATACAGTGAGCGAAAAGGTTATGAGGGAAAATTGAAATCCAAATACGACGGTGAGTTAAAGAAAATTGAGAAAAACAAAGAATTGGCGCTGGTTTACGGCGCTTACGAAAAAAAACTGCGCGAGCGTAAATATTACGACTTTACCGATATGATTACCCAGACTCGGGAAGCGCTGGAGCGCGACAAAGATTTACTCCTATCTTTGCAAGAAACTTACCAATATATTTTGGTGGATGAGCATCAGGATACCAATAACGCGCAAAATGGCATTTTGGAATTATTGGCCAGTTTCTATGATGAACCGAATTTGTTTGTGGTGGGCGATGAAAAGCAGGCCATCTTTCGCTTTCAGGGCGCGAGCTTGGAAAATTTTCTCTATTTCAGACATAAATATCCACGCGCTAAATTTATTGTTTTGGAAGAAAACTATCGCTCCAGCCAGACAATTTTAGATTCGGCGCATAGTCTGTTGGTGGGTGAGAAAAAACTGCAAGCCAAAGCTGGCCAGCCCGAGGAAAAAATAAAAGTGGTTGAACTAGCTACCCAGGAAGTGGAAGATTATTTTGTGGCCAAAAATATTAGTGAAAAAATCGCGGCCGGCACGAAACCGGAAGCCATAGCCGTTATCTATCGGGAAAACAAAGATGCTGGTACATTATCCGCGATGCTCGCAAAACTGGGCGTGCCGTTTGCGATTGAATCCAATCAGGATCTCTTGGATGACGGCGCGGTAAAAAAACTGATCAAAATTTTACGGGCCGTGAATGATTTTGGCCAGAGCGAGTTTTTTATTGAATCTCTGCATCTTGATTGGTTGGGCATTGAACCGCTGGATATTTTTAAATTTACCGAAGCCGTTGGCCGGCAAAAAGTTAATGCCTATGACGCGGCTAAACACCTGTCTTTTATGGCTAAGGCGGGGGTAGAAACGGCGGACAAAATTAATGCCTGGTATCTAAAATTAGCCGAATTTAACAAATTAGCGGCCAATGAAGATGCGGCGGTGGTTTTTGAAACGATTGTGCGGGAGAGCGGGTTGCTCGCCTCCATTTTAAACAGTCCGGATAATGTGGAGAAAATCAGTCGGATCAATGCTCTATTTGACGAAGTGCAAGCATTGATTGAGAAGAAACGCGATGCTCGCCTGACGGACTTTATGGAATACTTGGTGATGCTCCAAAAACACGAAATTCGCTTAAAAAAGAACAGTGAAGGCGCGCGAGTGGGACAGGTACGATTAATGACCGCCCATGGGGCCAAAGGTTTGGAATTTGATCAGGTTTATCTTGTTTATGCCAATGATAAACATTGGGGCAATAAAACGCATCGCGAACTGATCACTTTGCCCCCTCGAATTTTTTCGCTGCTTGGACAAAATCCTGGTGAAGGAGATGGAAATGATGACGAACGCCGGCTATTTTATGTGGCGCTCACGCGGGCTAAACAGGGCGTAACTATTTCTTACGCCCGCCAAGACAAAAATTTAAAAGAGATGTTACCCAGTCTGTTTTTAGACGAATTGGATAAAAATCTATGGGCCAAAGGAGACAGTGCCTTTTATGAAAAAGATTTTGCCGCGGCTATCGGTTTGCGTTACGCGCCACGACAAATGGCCAGCGTTAATCTGAAGGATAAAGAATTTGTTCATGATTTGTTCTTGTCCCGCGGATTGGCGGTAACCCATCTTAATAATTATCTGGACTGTCCGTGGAAATATTTTTATATGAATCTCTTACATCTGCCCCATGCGCCGGCCCGGTACCTACTTTATGGTACGGCTATTCACGCGGCGCTCTGTGATTTCTTCAGTCAATTTAAAGAAAACGATAATCCATCCAAGGAGTTTTTGTTAGCGGCTTTTAATCGCAGTTTGGCGTTACAGCCCATACCGGAAGATGAATACGGAGATTACCAAAAGCGCGGCAAGGAGGCTCTCTCTGGCTACTATGACGAATACCACGGACGATGGCGGATAAATGTCTTAACGGAATTTGATATCAAGGGTATTATTCTAACGCCGGAAATAGTGCTAACGGGTAAAATTGATAAGCTGGAATTTTTGGGCTCTGGTAATGAAGTTAATGTGGTGGACTACAAAACCGGCCAGCCAAAAAGCCGGAATAAAATTGAGGGCCTGTCCGCCTCGGGCAGATACGGCGACGATGAGTCGGAGGGGGCGATTAAACGCCAGCTGTCTTTTTACAAATTATTGCTAGATCATTATGACAATGGCCGGTATAAAATGGTCTCCGGCGATATAGATTTCGTGGAACCGAACAAGTCCGGCAAATATAAAAAGGAAAGTTTCATTGTAACAGACGATGATTTAAAAGAATTGGAAAAGACCATTAAACGCGTGGCCGAGGAAATAATCAACCTGTCTTTCTGGGACAGGCGCTGCGATAAACCAGATTGTGCCTTTTGCGAGTTGCGCGAGATGATTATTTAGTGTCCCTCAATTTTAAAATCGGATAGATTCCAGTTAAAACCACCAGTCCCAAGAAAAGAAAAATATAGCGCAGATCAAAAACTGTTAGAAATACGCAACCAACAATCGGGCCGATAATGTAAGCCACCGGCGCCAAATTGCGGGAAATACACAATACGCTCGCGTCTTGTTCATCAATCTGTTTAAACAGATAAGTTTCCTTCATTATCTCCATGATACTGGCGCCGACTCTGGTAGCCATTAATGCTAAAGCCCAGACCCACAGCGCTTGGCTCGTAATGAAGGATATGACCATGGTGGTCGCCGCCATAAACAATAAGGACAACAGTAAAGATTTTTTCTCACCATAACGATCGGCGATTTTCCCCATCGGATAATCAAGAACGACAAAGGGAATGAGCATGATAGTAAAAATAACGCTAATGGCCAAAACGGAAAAGTGTTTTTCATTGATCAGATATAGCCCCATATAAACGATCATTATGGTATAAAAGAAATTTAGCAGGAAATCCACCAATAAAATGTGGAAAACATTTTTGGTCAGCTGATCTTTTTTGGCCAAAACTTGTCTTAGAGCGTGAAAGACATTGGTTTTCTTGATGTTTCCCGCCGGCGTTTCCTTGAGCTTAAAAACAGTCAGGTAAATTAGCGGCAATAACACTACGGCGGTGAGCAGATAAAGGCCGTCGAAACCGGCCTGGCTACGGAGCAAATATCCAGCCAGAAAGGGGGAACAAAGCCAAGCCAGATTGACAACTGTCAGGTAGATACCGCGTATCTTTCCGGTCTTGGCGTCATCAGACAGACTTTCTAGATATAAGTCCATATTGTAAAAGAAGGTGTAATTGACAGCGTAGTACAGAACGAAAAAGAACAATGACCAAAAACCGGAATGAGAGGAAATCAGGAATAAAACAATAGCAACTTTCAAAACTGCCATCCAAGTCGTAGTCCTAAGGATACCAACCCGCCGGGCGACTTTGGGCATCAAAGAGATAAAGAAGATTCCCAAAACGGAAGAAATGGCAAAAATTATGCCAACCTTGGTTTCGTCCAAAAACTGATTGATAAACTGGGCGTTGAAATATGACGGCAGAGCAACATTCATGCTTAAAAAGAAACCGGACAAGTAGGTGAACATCCTCATCTTCCCTTTCGTTTTACTGGAAAGCATTACTCGTCTATTTTACCGCAATAGCTTGAAAGAAAAAAGGTAAAACTAAAAAACCCCGATAGATATCGGGGTTTTTTAGTTAAACTTCAATTAGCACAGGCAGGATCATCGGTCGCTTGTGAGTTTTTTGGAAGAGATATTTACCCAATTCTTCGCGCACGATGTTTTTGACGTAATCAAAGTTAATCGGATGCATTTGGGCGGTGGCTTCTTCCACCGTTTTCTTGGTCAGTGAGCGAACGTGTCGTAGTAAGTCCTGCGATTCTTTGAGATAAACAAAACCGCGAGAAATAATATCCGGCGACTTGCGAATCTTGCCGGTTTTAATATCTATCAAAGCGATCAAGACAAACATCCCATCTTCCGAGAGCATCTGGCGATCGCGAATCACCACCTCCTTTACATTATTAGTGCCCAAGCCGTCTACCATCACTACCCGGCTTGAGGCGGTTTCCTTCAGCGATTCTATTTTTTTACCCCCATCAGTGATGTCAATGACGCTACCGTTATCCGGCACAATAATATTTTTCTCGGGAATGCCAACCTTCATCGCCAAATCGGCGTGAACGCGCAACATATGGTGATGACCATGTACCGGAATAAAAAATTGCGGGCGGATCATCCGTAAAATCCACTCTACCTCACCTTGGTAAGAGTGGCCGGAGGAGTGGATGTTAGCGATTCCATAGTGGACAATTCGGGCTCTCAAGCGCGACAAATTATCTTTCAACTTTTGCACCGCTTTCTCGTTGCCGGGCACCACCGAAGCGGACAAAAGTACCGTATCCCCCCTCTTAATTTTAATCAGACGGTGTTCTTTTTGCGCAATTCGCATTAAGGCGGCGTATTCGTCGCCCTGTGCGCCAGTGGCTAGCACGACGATCTTATTGTCGGGATATTCGTCAATCGATTCCGTGCTGATCAAAGTGTCTTTCTTCACCTTGAGAATGCCGAGCTCCTTGGCGATTTCAATATTGGTTTTCATCGATCGTCCTTCAATGGCCACTTTTTTCCCCAGCTCTTCACAGGCCATGATAATATAGACCAGCCGGTCAAAGAGAGAAGAAAAAGTGCTGATAATCACGCGTCCTTTCACTTCATCAATTATTTTTTTGACATTGGCCTGCACTTCTTTTTCCGAGAAAGAGAAACCGATTCTTTCCACATTGGTGGAGTCGGACATCAAAACCAGATTTTTTTCGTTGCCTAATTTTTTGAAAAGTTCTGTTTCTTCTTTGATCGGCACGCCGTTTTGGTGCTCAATTTTAATATCGCCGGTGCAAATGATATTGCCATATGGCGTTTCAATGATGGCGCCGAGTGAATCCGGAATGGTGTGAGTGGTGGCGAAAAAACGCACCTTGATTTTGCCGAGTCGCGGGGCATCGTTCTCATTTATCACCTGCAAGTTTAGGGGCGGTAAATGAGGAAATTCTTCTTGTCGTTTCTTGATCATCACGGCGGACAAAAGCGAGGTGTAAATCGGAGGATTACCGATCTTGTTCATAATATAAGGAATGCCGCCAATGTGATCTAAGTGGCCGTGGGTGATAAAAACTCCGCGGATTCTATCTTTTCTTTCTTCTAGAAAAGTAGTGTCCGGAATAATATAATCTACTCCCGGCGCTTCCTCTCCCGGGAAGGCAAAACCGGCATCTACCACGATAATATCACCGTCTATCTCTATGGCAGTCATATTTTTACCAATTTCTTCCACCCCGCCTAAGATGACAATGCGAATGTTTCCTGGTGCGAGAGGTGGGATTTTGTTGATCGGCAACTCGCCGGTTTCTTCACCTCTCTCTAAGGGTGAGAAATCACCTCTGGGCCTATTTTTTGATCTGTTTGGCGCCTCAATTTTTGATTTAGGGTAGTCTCGTCTCGGTGTTTTATTCCCCGAGTCTCGGCCAGGGTTTATCCTAGATCCTGTTCCTTGCGACCGTGCTCTAAACTGGTTCCGCCCTCCACGATTTAGCGACACCGCTCCCATATCGTCCGGTGTGACATGTAATTCTCTGCTCATAAAGTTGTCATAAATAATTAGTTGATAATTCTTGAATTACGAAACCCTTCTTGAGTCAGTCTCGCCTCCTTACAGGAGCAGTACACCTTTTGGATCTTTTGGTCACTTTGTCCAAAAGCTCTCAAAAGGTCTTGCCTGCCTGCGGTAGGCAGGCGGAGCTACGCCAGCTCGCTCCTCACCCCCTAAAAAGTCTCTGTCTCAACGAGTTTCGTCATTCAAGGTGATAATATAAAAATTTTATTCCGCCGGAGAATGATAGTTGGCAAAAATTTTCCATACTCGTTCTTGGTTGATGTACCATTTATAGACAGAAGCAAAGCGTTCTGCTTGGGTAACTAAGGATGGAAATTCTGCTCCCTGAATTTTATCCGGCATCACATAAAGGAAATAAGGAGAATATAAAAAAATGGCTGGCCTGTCTTTTTTCAGTTCCGTTTGAAATTTTTCATATTTAGCCTGCCCATCTGTCGGATCAATCGTCTGGCGGATATTTTCCAGTTTTTTATCAGCCTCTACATTGGCGTACCCCGCAATATTTAATCCAGGCCAATAGCGTTGTGAAGAATGCCAAAAAGAATAGAGGTCCGGGTTGCGGCCGATAATCTCGCCAAATACTAAGGTGTCAAATTTACGTGGCCTGATGACATTTTGATCCAAATCACCTAGCTCAAACACGTTAACTGTTACCCGGGCGCCGATTTTTTGCCAATTGTTTTGGAGTAAATTAGCGATCGCTTTCAATTCCGACACATTAGGAACGGCCAGGGAAAATTCGAGCTTAACGGTATTTTTCTTGTTGGTTTTTTGTCTGATATTATCCGATCCGATAATCCAGCCGTTTGTCTCTAAAAGTTGTTTAGCTTTCTCTAAATCAAACGGCGGTTCGCTGTCTTTTTTTAAGTAACCGAGTGAGCCGGGCGGAATTGGATTGTCTATCATCACTGCTTTATTTTTCATAATATCTTTGACAATGGCTTGTCGATTGGTCGCCAGATCAAGAGCTTGGCGAACGGACAAATCATTCAAGGCGGGTGTCCCTCCCTGATTAAAAAAGACGGCAAAAATGCGCGGCAAAAAGATCTCGGTAATGGTTGCCCCCCGAGCTTCCAAAGACAAGGCCAGGGCTGGCGAAATCGCTCCCAAACTCTCTACCTCGCCACGCTCATAAGCAGTTTTTAGATCCTCCTCATTGCCATAAAAACGGAGAGTTAAATTAGTAATCTTAGGAGACCAGAGAGCAAATTTATCGAAAGGCGAGAGATTATAAGCAAGCGGGAGTCCGGCCGCACTTTTGGTTACTTTAGAGACTTTGTACGGGCCGCTACCAATCGGTTTAATATTATAATCAGATAAAGACCAGGCTTCACTTTTTAGGTTAACCCACAAATGTTTGGGCAAGATACCCAAGGTCGCGTTTTCTAAGAAAGAAGCGTAGGGTTTTTTCAGTATAAACTTAATCTCATCCGGTCCATTAATTACCACACGCACCCCTTCCCAATTGGCTCGCTTCGGACTCTTGATGGACGGATCTTGAGCTTTCTCTATGGTAAAGGCTACATCTCCACTGGTTAAGGGCTGGCCATCTTGCCAAGTCAGAGCGGATCGAAGCTTGAAGATGTAGGTTAACCCGTCGGGCGAGACCTCATAGCTTTTGGCTAGATCCAAAATGAGCTCGCTGTTTGTTCCGGGTCGCAAGAGACCAGAATAAACGAGCATCGACAAATCGCGGTCAGCATCAGTTACGGCCAAAAGGGGATTAATGTGGCTTGGTGCTCCAATCACCCCTTCGGTGAGCGAGCCCCCAGGCACGGCCACATCTACAATGAAAAAATTATTCACCTGCCACAAAATGCCTAAGCCACTTAAGGTAAACACTATTAAAATAACCAGAAAAATAATTTTCTGCTTGACGGAGAAAGAGGAAACAGATTGATAGATTTCTTCCCGTGAGGGTAGGCCGAAACGGCCGGGAGATGAGGACATTATTTAATTAAAAGTTAAAATTTGGAGAGATTAGCATACGAATTTATGCGAATGATGCTAACAATGCGAATATGGCGAATAGTTTTATTCGTAGTTATTCGTAGATTTGTATAATTCGTATATTTCGTATGTTTATCTTAAATTTTGAGATAGGAGGTCAAAAGCACGGAGGTAATGAATAGTACGGCCAAGATAATAGTGGCGATGAATAGTTGTTTCTCCACGCCCCGCTTAGTTTTAAAAGGATTGGTCTGGCTGGAACCGCCAAAAGTACCGCCGAGTCCTGCCCCAGATTGCTGCAGTAAAATGGCTCCCACTAGCAAGATAGAAAGCAGGATTTGAATCCAGGGTAAAATTGAGCTTAAATTCATTGTTCTTTATTATAGCAAAAAACACAAAATTCTGCAACCTAACTCCAGCCCAAAAAGGCCAGACGAACTTATTAAGGTAAGTCCCTATTCAGGGCACGCGCTCGCTCTGGGATTGGGGGCGGTGAGGAACGAGCTGGCGTAGCTCCGCCTGCCTACCGCAGGCAGGCAAGACCTTTTGAGAGCTTTTGGATCCGCCAGCTGGCGGAGAACAAAAGATCCAAAAAGTGTACTGAATCTGTAAGATTTGCCAATTTTTATAGTCTATACTCTTTAAAAATTAGCAAAAAAAGCCCCCATTCCACTGGCTATCTGCTTGTGGAATGGGGGCTTAGGGATTTTTGGCCGCCGGCGATTAAGCCACCGCTACCAAAAACAGTGCAAAGGGGTGGGGGTCAAGTGGAGAAACCTGCTGTACCGGTGAAACTGCTTCTTTCACCTGTGCCGCCCCGTGAACCCGATGGCCATTGATGGGACGATACTGGATCTCCCCATTCGTCAACCCAACGACCTCCAGAGGAATGGTCCGGCTTGGGATATCCACAACCTTGGGAGTATCCCAATGTTTAATGGGTACCATAAAAATAATGGCACCGACTACCAAATCCTCTTCCGAGAGGGGACGAAAACCCGCTCTTTTCTCGGCTGGGATGATACCAAACCAATCTCTCACATTTACCTCTCCATTAGTCAAGAACAAAGCAAATACCTCCTTTTTGTATATTAGGAATCTAATAGAAACTAAGAGATATCCAATAATTTCTATCTTAACATAAACAGATTTCTATGTCAACCCCGTTAGAGAAAAGTCGCTGCCCAGCGACTGAAGTCGTCCGCCCTGGGCGAACAGCGTTCTCTAACGGGGTCAACCACGTTAGAAGCCGCTCTCCCGCTTCAGACGGGACGGCTACAGCCGCTCTGGAGGGCGGCTTGCTTCTAACGGGGTCAATAAAAAGGTCTTGCTTTTAGGTTTTTTTTAGTTTAAGATGGGTTGTTATTAGTGCCCATTAAAATAAAGTGGGTTAATGGTTTTAGTTTCCAAAATTAAACTATGAATAAAACAAGCATTAAACCTTTGGGTGATCGGGTTTTGGTAGAACCCTTAGGCAAAGAAGCCAAAACCAAAGGAGGTATTATTATTCCTGATACCATTGATAAGGAACGGCCGGAGCAGGGCGTAGTAGTGGCCGTCGGCGCCGGAAAGACCACTGATGACGGCAAGCTCATCCCGATCAAAGTTAAAAAAGGGCAAACTATTATTTTTTCCAAGTATGGTCCGGATGAGATTAAGATAAACGATAAGGAGTATCTCATTATCAGTGAATCAAATATTTTAGCTATAATTGAGTAAAAAATACTTGTCCCGTTACCTGCCTGCGGCAGGCAGGAAAATAAATGTGATTATTGAAAATGGGCGGGACGAAAAGTAAGTCAGACTTAACAACTATAAAGATATCTATTAGCAAATAAATTTTTAATGGGATGGCAAAACAAATTATTTTTAGCGATAACGCACGCCAAGCTCTGAAACGGGGGATTGATAAAGTGGCGGGTGCGGTTAAGATCACACTCGGACCGCGTGGACGCAATGTGCTTCTAGATAAAGGTTATGGAGCGCCAACCATTACCAACGACGGCGTATTTATCGCCAAGGAAATTACGCTAGCTGATAAAGTAGAGAATATGGGAGCGGAAATTGTAAAAGAAGTGGCGTCCAAGACGAATGACATTGCCGGCGACGGTACCACCACGGCCATTATTTTAACTCAAGCTTTAATTGACGAGGGTTTCAAAAAAACGACGCTCGGGGTGAATGCGATGGGAGTGCGGCTGGGCATTGAAGCGGCTACGCGCGAAGTAGTGGCGGAGCTGAAAAAAATCGCCAAACCGATCAAAAGTAAAAATGAAATTGCTCAAGTGGCGGCTATTTCCGCTGAATCAGAAGAGCTGGGCAACATTATTGCCGACGCGATTGATAAGGTGGGTAAGGACGGTGTGGTGACGGTAGAGGAATCGCAAACTCTGGCCGTAGAGTCGGAGTTGGTAGAAGGGATGCAATTTGATAAGGGCTATGTGTCTGCCTATATGATTACTGATGCCGAGCGGATGGAGGCAGAATACAACGATCCGTACATTTTAATTATCGACAAAAAGATTTCGACTGTTAAAGAAATTGTGCCGCTCTTGGAAAAGCTGGCCCAGGGCGGACGAAAAGAATTGGTGATTATTGCCGAAGATGTGGATGGAGAAGCCCTGGCCACCTTGGTGGTGAATAAAATTCGCGGTGTCTTCAATACCTTGGCCATCAAGGCCCCGGGGTTTGGTGATCGGCGCCAGGAAATGCTCGGGGACATTGCGGCTTTAGTTGGTGGCAAAGTAATCTCGGAAGAAGTCGGTTTGAAACTGGAGAGTGTGGAGCTCGCGATGCTGGGCCGGGCGCGCAAGGTGGTAGCTAATAAAGATTTGACCACGATTGTCGGCGGCAAAGGCAAAAAGACGGATATTGACGCGCGCATCGCGCAAATTAAGAAACAACTGGAGAAAATCGATTCATCATATGATAAAGAAAAATTGCAGGAACGGCTAGGCAAGCTTTCGGGCGGTGTGGCGGTGATTAAAGTGGGAGCGGCGACGGAATCAGAAATGAAATACATCAAGCTGAAGATTGAAGACGCGGTGAATGCCACCAAGGCGGCGGTGGAGGAAGGGATTGTCCCAGGCGGCGGTGTGGCCCTCATCAAAGCCGGCGAAAAAGTGGCGGGAAGAGCCGTCAAAGCGCCGTCATCTGACATTGCCCAAGAATTTGAAGTGGGCGTGAAGATCTTGCTTAAATCATTGGAAGCCCCGTTGCGTCAGATTGCGGTCAATGCTGGCAAAGATAACGGCGCGGTAATTGTGGCCAAGGTCAAAAGTGGCAAAGGGAATGAAGGCTATGATGCTCAAGCTGATAAAATGGTAGAGGATATGGTGAAAGAAGGCATTATTGATCCGGTCAAAGTAACGCGCACCGGCTTGGAACGCGCCGCCAGCGCCGCGGCGATGCTTCTTACCACTGAAGTGGCGATTACTGATGAACCGAAAAAAGATGAACATAACCACGGAACCGGAATGCCAGGCGGAATGCCCGACATGGACTACTAAGATAATGACGAATCCCGACGCGCGAAGCAGTTGGGACCCGACCGAAGCGTCAGGTTACGGATGAAATTCACAAAAAGCGGCTTTAGCCGCTTTTTGTCTGCCCCGTAATGAGCTCTGCTCTACATATCGGGGTCATCTTCCTGAAAAAACGGAATCCAGGCTCAATTTGGTGTGAGTATTAAAAATATACCTATTTTAGTCCATATTTTATGGTTTAACCATCACCATCTTAGAAAATGATTGACTTTTAATGTAGAATATGATAATATAAACAACATAAGGGTGGTGGGACTTACTTACCCATTTAGCCACTCAAGGAGCCTGTCCCACCTCATTAGCGAGGGGGCAGGCTTTTTTTTTGTTCCACTTGCTCTAATTTTATGCTATAATCACAATGTTTCTGTTATTAGATTAATTTTAAATATTAACTATATGACAATTTTTTGGATAATAATACTGCTAGTTGTGGTGTGGGCGGTTCTGGTCTACAACAGTTTCATTCGGCGAATCAATCAGACGAATGAGGCGTGGTCGGACATTGATGTCCAACTCAAACGGCGCCATGACCTCATTCCTAATTTGGTGGAGACGGTCAAAGGCTATGCGACCCACGAAAGCTTGGTATTTGAAAATGTAACAAAAGCCCGAGCCAAAGCTTTATCAGCTGGGACAGTCGCCGAAAAAGGGGCGGCGGAAAATCAATTAAGTGCGGCCATGAAGAGTATTTTTGCGGTGGCCGAAGCCTATCCGCAATTGCGCGCGGTAGAGAGTTTTACCAAACTGCAAGATGAACTCTCGGACACGGAAAATAAGGTCCAAGCTTCTCGTCGTTTTTACAACGGTAACGTGCGCGATTTGAACATCAGTCTGGATTCTTTTCCGGGTAATTTCTTAGCCAAGATGTTCAGCTTTGCCAAGCGCGAATTTTTCCAAGCCGACGAGGGAGATAAAGAGCCAGTGCAGGTAAAATTCTAGTTAGAAGAGTGAATAGTTAATAGTGAAATGCAGGAATTTATTGAATTCTAACTTTTAATTTTTAACTATTTATGTCCACCTTGTATTCCCAACAATCAAACAATGTCCGCAAAACGTGGTTTTTGGTCACGCTCTTTTTGGTGGTGATAGTCGGCGTTGGCTGGACCTTCAGCGCGGCCTATAATTCTCCGGCTATTCTTTATTTTGCGGTGATATTTAGTTTGCTGATGAATTTTGCCAGCTATTGGTGGTCGGATAAAGTGGCTTTGGCTATGACTGGGGCTAAACCAGCGAATCACGACGAACATACCGAGCTTTATCATCTTGTGGAAAATCTCTCTATCACGGCTGGTCTACCAATGCCGAAAATTTACATCATCAACGATCCGGCGCCAAATGCTTTTGCTACCGGCCGCAATAAACAGCACGCGGTGGTGGCGGTGACAACTGGTCTCTTGGCCGTTTTAAATAAAACAGAATTAGAAGGAGTGATTGCCCACGAACTGGCTCATGTCAAAAATATGGATATCCTACTCTCTACCGTGGTAGTAGTTTTAGTCGGCTTTCTGGCCATTGCTTCCAATTTTTTTCTGCGTTCGGCGCTGTGGGGGCGACGAGGCAATGATCGCGGAGGGGGTAATAGACTGGCTTTGATTGTCGGCTTGGTACTAGCCATTCTGGCACCGATTTCCGCTACTTTGATTCAACTCGCCATTTCGCGCAAACGGGAATTTCTGGCTGATGCCTCCGGCGCGCTCCTGACTCGCTATCCGGAAGGACTGGCCAGCGCTCTGCGCAAAATCTCGCAATATTCCCAACCAATGGCGCGAGCCAATAATGCGACAGCTCACCTTTTTATTGCTAATCCCTTTGGCCGGCAAGCCATGAGTGGGATGGCTAAACTGTTTATGACTCATCCGCCGGTGGAGGAACGCATACACGCTTTACTTAACGATTAAAATAAGGGGTAGTTATGAAATGAGTCTCGCCCCGTTAAATGCGTAGCTATTTAACTTGGGGTGACTCATCCGCCGGTGGAGGAACGCATACACGCTTTACTTAACGATTAAAATAAGGGGTAGTTATGAAATGAGTCTCGCCCCGTTAAATGCGTAGCTATTTAACTTGGGGTGACTCATCCGCCAGTGGAGGAACGCATACACGCTTTACTTAACGATTAAAATAAAGGGTAGTTATGAAATAAGTCTCGCCCCGTTAAATGCGTAGCTATTTAACTTGGGGTGACTCATCCGCCAGT
>JBBUAE010000062.1:13841-15140 GCA_038061005.1 Patescibacteria group bacterium
GGAGGAGCGTATCAAGGCCATGCTCGGCAATGATGGAAAAGGGGGCATCTAATCTTCTCTGTTTAACCTTATAAATCTCGTTGCAACCAATGGGATTTTTTAGTATGATGATTTTTATGGCAACAGAAATACCACCAAATCTACCAGAGAAAGATCCGTTAGCTATTTTCAAAGAAGAAATGGCGGAACTTAAAAAGAAGGAAGAAGAAGCAGAAAGAGGAAAACAAACCGTTCATTTTCGTGATATTAATACCGAAGAACTGACTGATGAAGATCGGCAAATGTGGGTCAGTGTTAAAGCTAACATCGTGAAAAAAGATGATTTTGAAGATTACAGACAAAATGTAGACCTAAGCAACAACCAGTCTCGGCAACAATTTTGTGCTTTTTTAGCCAACAAAATCAGGATGTGGTAAAAAATAAAAACTGAATATGGCTAAATCATTCGGTTAGCCAACCGAATGATCGCTCGAACAAATTTTATGCCTAGAGCGCTTTGCACTCGGCCAAGAAAAATTTGTTTTAGAGAGGGTTCGCATAGCGGTCTAGTGCCAAATTTATATTTTATACTAAACCATGGTATAATTTAGCAACATGGCCGATATTTGTACATTGAAACATCCCGAAAATAGTCATCGTAAACAGATAATCTTACCTAAATATTCAGTAAATTTAGCTGAGTTCTTCGGAATTATGATCGGTGACGGTGGCATCAATAATCCTTGGCAAGCGAATATTACCCTGAATTCAATTAAGGACGCGAAATATGCTGCACATATTTGCTCCTTGTGTAATAAACTTTTCGGTATTACACCAGCAGTTCGTAAAAGAAAAACAAGAAATACGCTAGTGCTGTCACTTGCCAGTACTTCAGTAGTAGATTTTCTTGTTACAAATGGTTTAGTGCGTGGTAATAAGCTCAAAGCCGGACTGAGAATTCCGAAATGGATTTTAGGGAAACCACTGTATAAGAAAGCCTGTATTCGTGGGCTCATAGACACCGATGGCTGTATATTCGTACATATTCACAAGGTGAAAGGTAGAGCGTACAGGAATATAGGTCTTTGTTTTAAAAGTCTTTCGTCAGAATTGATCTTTCAAGTAGCGGAAGCATTTGCAGAATTTAGGATTATACCTCATATTACTAAGCGGGAACAAGATATATACCTATATCAAGAAAAAGCTGTGTCCAAGTACTTAAAAGTATTTGGTACTTCCAATGAACGGATAGAATCGGTATATACAAAATGGAGAGATGCGAGAGTGGTTTAATCGGCAGACCTGGAAAGTCTGTGTATC
>JBBUAE010000063.1:0-3224 GCA_038061005.1 Patescibacteria group bacterium
GGAAGTCACGCCGGCGATGGTTTGCACCAAACCGGTCCAAGTGGTGGGCAAGGTGAAAGAATTGGAAACCAGCAAGCTGGAAGAAGAAGCCGTGCCGCTATTTAAAACTTGAAAGACCGAGGTGCCTCCGCTTTTTACATCCAGCACATTACCGGCTCCAGTTTGATTGATGACCAGCACGGTATTAGCGGAAGAGGTGGCGATGGTAGAAGTACTGTCGTTGCGCACCAGCTGGCCGGAATCAATGCCGTCAATTTTGTCCGCCTCAAAAGCCGCCGGTACAGCGCCGATTCTTTTGCGCGGGGTCATTTCACCGTCCCAAATCGGAATCGTGCCGGTCCCGCCGACATTGACGCCCAAATAGAGCGGCTGGTTAAAATCCAAGCTGTTAATGGGGGTAACATCACCCAACATCACACTGAAAACCCCCATGGAAGCGGCCACCCGGTTGGCACTCGTCCGGGTCTCTGTCCAGAGAGTATTGCCGCCGGTGAGACTGTCATAGATTTTAAATTCCAGATTGTAGTTACCATCTGCCACCGCAATACTGCTTGAGTTCGTCAGCTTAGCTTGGTAATTGATCAGCTGGGTAAATGAGGCGGCGGAAACGGTAGCGGTAATTGGTAAGAAAGGATTACTAAAAAGCACCAACGACAAAATGGCCAAAGCCGCCAAAGCTTTAGCGATTTTTTCCCGACGCACCAGAAAGCCAAATGTTGACGGATAGGAGGACGGCGGCTTTCGGTGCGGGATTCCGCTCCACAGACAACGCCACAAAATACGCGGTATGCGCAAAATACCACGGGCTTGTCTGTGGAGCTCCACTTTTTTCTGTATTCCTTTGTGCGTCATTATTCCCTTTTCAGTATGTCTTCATTATATCATTGCAGGTGCTTAAAAATGTCACAATTTTTGTGGATATCTTTTGGCTTTTTATCGTTAATTTGATTCGCTAAAATACCAATTGCCGATAATCAAAAATGGAAACAAAAAAAATGCCATCTTGTAAAAAATAAATGGCTTTTAACGGGACCAGATTAGATCAATATTACTGATGTTGGAATTTAAATTAATGGCCACTTTATTTAGAGCCAAGTTGTAATTACTTGACTCAAAAATATTATTTCCCAGAGCAGAGAGGCGCGGTAAATTGCGCGCCGATAAATCAGAATTAAATTTTAGCCGCACCCCCATGGCCTCCGGCAAACGAATCGTAACCGAACTGGCTTTGGCGTTGATGTTCACCTCGCTCGTCGTAGCATTTGGACCCAGAGCCAAAATAATATTGGAGGCGCCAGAATTAATGTTCAAGTGTCGAGCCTTGACAGTTCGCAAATCCAGATTAATATCCGAGGCGGCGGAGCTAATCAATAAATCCACCGGCAAATCGGGGGTTATTTTTAGAAAAAAGTTGCTGATGTTTTTGCCAAAGTAGCTCCAGCCCAAGCGGCTATCATAATCACGCGTATCAAAAGAAATTTCTTCCACTCCATCTTTGACTGCCACCGTAGACGTGAGTGACACAAATTGTGATTGAAAATTACCTTCCACTAATTTGGCCGCGCCACCTTCCACCTTGAGTGCCATAGCTTGCGAATAGACATTGATCTTGGCCTGCTTGACCCCAGTTTCTCGGGGTACTTCAATTTTTTCTGTTTTATTAACTTGATCAAAAAACGGTTTTTCTGCCACGGTATAAAAAAGAACCAGCAGAATGATGACGGCGACGGCCAGACCGAAGTAAACGGTTTGGCGATTATGGCGATCAAGCATTGACAGACCGATAAAAATCAAAAAAATGGACCAAAAATGCCAAAAAACATAACCAATATTGATAGAAAGCCAGCCTAAACTTTGCCCTAAATAAGACAGACCGATAACTAAAATCAAAATACCGAGAAAAAATTTTCCGGGGTTAATACCGAGATAGGCAGAGGCTGGTTGGTGGTGGTTGGCTGCCATAAATTAGATCCTGTTTATAATCTAATGTCTGAATAAAATATCCAAATTCCGAGCGAAAATCTTGAAGAGTGAGGAAGTGTAGACGTCTACTCTGACGAATGATGAATGATTTGCAGCCGGAATATGGGTATTTTAACAGGCAAGCGATGTATTTTATTGTTGATTATAGCGGTTAGATTATAAACAGGGTCTCAGTGACTGGCTCGCGAGTCAGAAATAAAAGAAACACCGATTAGAATGATGATGATCGGCCACAAGACCTTCCAGCCAATCCAGAAGTTCGGAAAAAGTTCATTGAAAAAAGCGATCAAACCAATGACGATAATAACAACACCCAACATACTGCGGCGGCGACCAGATTTACTGCTGGTTATCACCGGTTTGGCATCTTGTCCCAATTTTTTTACCTCCTCCGACAAGACCTCCAGATCGGCTGGCGGGATCAATCTTAGGTCACGACCGGCGGGCATCAGGAGCGCCATAATGAAGTAAAAAAGCAGGGCAAAACCGGAAGTGATAAAAACCAAAAACACAAACACTAACCGCGTCCAAGTGGACTCCACATTATAATATTCGCCAATGCCGCCGCAGACACCAAAGATCATCTTGTCTGTCTGCGATCGGCAGAGTTTTTTAGGTTTTGTTTCTAGGTCTAAATCCATAAAAATCGTCAAGTTCTTGCTAATTCTCTACCCTATAGAGTAAAAATCTGGAGGATTTTATTCTGATAAATCAGAATTACTCCATAGGGTAAATTATACCACTGCTTCAGGAGACACAACAGCCTTCAGCGATTGAACAGTTTGACTCCTCGAGACAAACTTTTATATCCGGTTAAGCTTCCCATCTTTGAAAACATACCCATGTTCTTCCGCTATTTTACCGACAATATCAACCGGCTCACTGCGCTTATTTTGCAATCCGGACTTGCCCCCGTCTTTTAGTTTACTAATGAAACTGGCCGTAAGCCGCGAACATTCTTCCGCCAGTCCTTTTAAATATTTAAATGTTTCAACCTGCCTGCCGGCAGGCAGGTATTTAAATAGCCGACATCCAACGCCACATAAAGCTGCGCCCGCACTTCACCAGCCGATGCTTTGGCAATGAAAAGATAGTTTAAAAATTCCTGTTTAGTTCCGCTTTCAAAACCCTCCGCAATATTGGATAAAACCGAAACGGCAGCGCGCTGGATCTGGTCTCTAAAACCCATATCGCGAACATCTTTCATTGAATGGTAAATTTCTTTAACCAGCAATCGCGCC
>JBBUAE010000064.1:0-2072 GCA_038061005.1 Patescibacteria group bacterium
CGCCCAAACCGTCACTGGCCGGATCCCAAGTTACAATTACACCGTGGCGGGAGCTCGGATCCTTTTGCAGTAGTTCAATTAAAAGGCCCAACTGATCGCGGCCAAAATGTTTTCTCCAGCGATAACCATAGGCCACCGTTACAACATCGCCCGGATTGGTGAAATCATCCCAGATTTTCGTATATTCCCGCAAAAAATCTTCCGGCTTGCGGCTGCCCATGCTAAACCACATTTGCTCGGCGACGAAAATGCGCACGGGAATTTTACGCAGAGTTAGTAGTGGGAAGCCGTCTTTGGAAATATCCAACGAAAAGGTTAAGCCAGGCAAGGCTTTAGTTTTGTGTCCGGTGCGTTGATTTACTTCTTCGATCCCATCTTTCATAATGCGGGCGAGCATATCCTGATAAATTGAGTCAAATTTAGTCATGGTTTTGATTATAAACCAATAGTGTTAGAATATCTATTAAATTATAACCTAAGCAGAAAAAATGGAATTACCGCCAGAATCACAACAGAAAAAAACTGGAAAGTCAAAAATAGATTATCCCTATATCCCCGAGGGTGTGGAAATTAAATATGTTTCGGCGGGTAATGAATTTATGGTGATGGTCAAAGAATTTGCCAGGACACATTCTTTGGACAAAACGATGCCAGGCGCGGCCGTTGTTGTAAAAAATGGCGAAGCTGTGGGGATTGGCGCCAACGGCAGCGACTATCACGAAACCCACGAGTGTAAACGAGTTAAACAGGGGTCAAAAACTGGCGAAGATTACGAATTATGCGAAGGCTGCCATCCAAAAAACCACAGTGAGAAGAGAGCAATTGCTGATGCCCGCGAAAAGGGGGTAGATCTGAAAGGGGCAGACTTGTATCTTTGGGGACACTGGTGGTGTTGCGAGCTTTGCTGGCAGGAAATGACTGAAGCGGGAATTGCCAACGTCTACTTGATGGAGGGGGGTGAAAAATTGTTTAATAAAAATGATCCCGACAATATAGTCGGCAGGCAATTTGAAGAAATAAAATAATATGGCTAAAGGTTCACCCTATTTAGTAAAACTTTGGTAAAATTTTCTTAGAATTAGAAAAATTTTACCAAAGTCTAGATTTGACACCCAGAATAATCATTTAGTGAAATTAACAAATATCAGAATGTTATCAAAAACTCGTTTTACAAACAATCATGTCAAATCTTACTAAACAGGGCAAGTTTATTGTTATTGATGGGGGAGACGGATCGGGTAAAGCGACCCAAACAGATTTAATGTTCAAGCGCTTGTCTAAAGAGAAGATTAAGGTGAAAAAAATTGATTTCCCGCAGTACCAAGAGAATTTTTTCGGCCAGTTGATCAGGGAATGTTTGGACGGTAAATATGGAGATTTTTTGGCGGTGCCACCGCAGATCGCTTCCGTGTTATATGCCGCTGACCGCTGGGAAACCAGCGCCCAGATCAAAAAATGGCTGGCCGAGGGCTATGTCGTGATGGCCGATCGTTATACAAGTGCCAATCAAATCCACCAGGGTGGAAAAATTTCTAACCAGACCGCGCGAAAAAAATTTTTGACCTGGCTGGATAAAATGGAATTTGGCGTCTTTAAAATCCCTCGGCCGGATATGATCTTGTATTTGCATGTCCCAGTCGCTATTAGCCAGAGTTTATTGGCCAACCGAGCAGCCGAAAATAAAAAAACCAAGTCTGGACGGGCGAAAAAAGACTTGGCAGAATCAAACATCAAACATCTAGAGGATTCCCAGAAAAGCGCCATAGACATTGTAAGGAAAAATAATGCCTGGATTAGAATTGATTGTGCCAAAAGCGGCCAGATTTTACCCCGGGAAGAAATCCATGAAATGATCTACGGAGTGATCAAAGCAAAGATAAAAATTAACAACTAATATTAAGGGCGATGAAAGACAAAGAAATAGAAAAATTGATCACAGAAGAAGAGGTGAGGCAGAAAAAGGCCATCAATTTGATCGCCTCGGAGAATTACGTCTCCGATGATGTTTTGCGCGCGCTCGGCTCCAAATTAGTCAACAAATACTCGGAAGGTTATCCAGGCAAGCGCTATTA
>JBBUAE010000065.1:0-7770 GCA_038061005.1 Patescibacteria group bacterium
GGTGCCGATCCGACCGGCCCCAAAATCCATATTGGACGGGCAGTTCCCTTACGAAAACTCAAAGCTTTTCAAGATTTAGGCCACCAAATTATTATTCTTGTTGGGGACTTCACGGCGCAAATTGGTGACCCGTCTGACAAGCTAGGCAAGCGGCCGATGCTGGCTAAAGAGGAAGTAGAAAAAAATATGGCCGATTACAAAGAAATCTACGGTAAAATTTTAAATATCAATAAGGTAGAATTTGTTTATAACAGCGACTGGCTGGGCAAGCTTGGTTTTGGAGAGATTTGCCAACTAGCGGAATCTTTCAGCATTCAACAAATGTTGAATCGGCGCAACTTTAAAGATCGGACAGCCAAAGGGGAAGAAATTTCCTTGCGTGAATTTCTTTATCCATTAATGCAGGGTTACGATTCGGTTCAGATTAAAGCTGATGTGGAAATCGGAGGATTTGACCAACTTTTTAATTTGAAAGCCGGGCGTGTCATTCAAAAACATTATGGTCAGCCGGAGCAAGACATCCTAACCTGCCAGATGCTGGAAGGAACAGACGGCCGAAAAATGTCTACCAGTTGGGGGAATGTGATTAATATTACAGATGAGTCGAATGATATGTATGGGAAAATAATGTCTCTTAAAGACGAACTAATCGCCAAATATTTTATATTATGTACAGATTTGCCATTAGGAGAGATTGAAAATATCAAACGGCAGCTGGCTGACGGGGCCAATCCGCGAGATATTAAGATGCGTTTGGCCAAAAAAATTGTGACAATGTATCACGGGGACAAGGTGGCAAGAGAAGCCGAAGAATATTTTGTCACCGCTTTTCAAAAAAAAGAAGTGCCAGCCAATCTGGAAGAGGTGAGGGTGGAGAAAAACAAATTACTCGTGGATGTTTTATTAAAACAGCATGTTATCAAATCCAAATCGGAGTTCCGACGCCTGATTGATGAAGAAGCTATTATAACCTTGCCGGATGAAAAAAAGATTGAAGATGCTAATTTTATTGTCCAAGAGCCGATCATTCTCAAAATTGGAAAGAAGAGATTTCTGAAATTGAAAATCTAGCCCGGCCTTTCTTGTTGTCCCAGTACTAAGAAGACCGTAAGTTTACCTTTGGATAAATTGGTCTTCTGGTACGGGATGTTTGCCCCATCGGGTGTTTGAGTGGTGCCACAACTTTAGTTATGAAGGCTCCATTTTCTTTGCAACAAAAAACCCCGATCAGGGCTTTTTGTGTAGCATCAAATTGAGAGTAAGATTTATCCTTCCAGATCCCCGTCCAACATCTCAGGATCTACATCTATAGCGTAACCGTCTTGCTCGTCACCCAAATCAACTTCTTTGGGTTTGGCCTCGTCACTAGTTACGTTGTCACTCGGGGGATCATCGTCATATTGATTGTCATTGCCCATAAATTTCCTCTAAGAGCCTATCCGCTAGCTAATGCCCGATCAGAAAGTCAAAATTTCGTGCGAAAATCACAAAGTATGAGGAGGCATAGTGAACTCTGTTGATGAGTAGTTTGTGATTTGCAGCCGAAATTTAGACTGTCTGGCGGGCAAGCGATGTATTTATATTTGCTTTATATAATTAGCGGTTAGATAGCGGACAGGCTCTTGCCTAATTTACTCTTCTAAAATATACGGCTTGACCCGATTTCGCCAAAAATCATTGGAGAAAAGGGAATCTACCGTGGCGACCTTTTCGCCCTGCACCGGGCGGCTAATTTAACAAGACTATATTTGTAGCATTATGGAAAAATTTTTGCAACCCTTTAAATCCTTTCTTGTGGATAACTGTCGCTCGTCCTGGCTTTGGTGGAGCACGGATATTTTCTTACTAGAAAATTCCTCGAGCTCCCTGCCTCGCCGGCAGGCTCGCTAGTCTCCACCAAAGCCCGGGCTCGCTCCTGCGGGAAATTCAAATACAAAAAATAAGCTTCGCTCCAATGGAATGCAAAAATGCAAAACAAAGTATTTTTTTATTGAAAGCGGCCGTGAGCTAAACAAGTTAACGCGACGGCGACGGCGTCGTACTCGTCATCATATCTTGGCTTTTTTTCCATCTTAATTAAACGGCAAACCATCTCAGTTACTTGTTTTTTGTCAGCCCGGCCGTAACCGGACACGGACATTTTAACTTGGAGCGGAGTGAACTCTCTGACTCGTAGACTATGTTTTTGGCCGAGGTAGATAATCATCCCGCGCGTTTCCGCCACCCGCATTGCAGTTTTTTGGTTGGCGGCAAAAAATAATTTTTCTATGGCTAAAATATCTGGTTGCCATTTTTTTATAATTTTTTCTACCTGGTTGCCTATAGTCACTAACCGTTCGGCAAATTCTAATTTAGCTCCCGCCAATAAACAATCGGAAAACAACACCACTTCCTGCCGGCTTTGTTTTTCCAGTACGGCTACACCCACCCGATCATAGCCCGGATCAATACCCAAAATTCTTTTAGTCAATGTTGGCATTTAGATAGATATTTTTTATATCTTCGTGTTCTTCCAATTCTTCGAACAGTCTTCTGACCGCTACTCTATCAGATTTTGCTAGTTCCATTGGGGTGATGGGGGAATACCTCTCGGCATCTTTTTGAAAAGCCCACATGACCGAGCCCTGTCCGCCTAAGTTACCCCCATGTTTAGATAAAAGATGTTTTATTTCCTGCGTCATGCGGTTCTTGTTATCGGTGATACCTTCCATTAAAAAAGCAACGCCACCCGGGCCATAGGCCTCGTAAATAACTTCTTCCATATTACCTGTTTCCGATCCCATCCCTTTTTTAACGGCTCGGTCAATATTATCATTTGGGACATTAAAGGCCTTAGCTCGCTCAATGGCAGTTTTAAGCCCAGGGGCGTTTTTATCACCCTTCGCCTTCGCGGCTTCCAGAGTGATGATTTTGGCATACAGGGAAAAAATCTTGCTTTTTTGAGCATCGGTTTTACTTTTTTGTTCTTTGATTTGAGACCATTTATTATGTCCGGACATGGATGTTATATCTAATTTTCTTAGTATAGCTGATCAGTCAGAAGAAGAAAAGATGACTGGGGCGGCTTGCTAGATTCTCAGTCAGATCTTATACTGGGGATTATATGAAACGCTACGCTTTACTCTTGGGAATTTTCATTATTTTTATCCTTATCATTTATTCTTTACGACTCCCAGCGGTAAACATCCAATCAGAAAAGCCCGATACTCTCCCCGGACTTTCCACTAGAATTAATTCACCTACTCCATCGACTACGACCACTTCCTCGCCCTCCTTATGTCGACTTTCCACCGCCACACCGGAAAGTGGAATTGCCGGCTTGAGTCTCTCCTATGCTTATGAACCGCAAGCCCTAATTTATCTTGATGACCTGGGAAGCAAATGGATTCGGGTTGATTTTCCCTGGGACTTAATTGATAACGGCCGCACCTATAACTGGAAAGGTTATGACCAGTTTGTTTTAGCGATGGCGAAGCGTAATATCAAAATTTTAGCTACCATCAACCGGGTTCCGGTTAGTTTTTCCAGCTGGCCAACGCTTTATGATCGCTTGGCCCGTTTTGAATCGGCTTTGGTGGAACGCTATCGCCTGGGTGGCGAATTAGCCCGTCAGAATGGTTTGGCTTCTTACGGTATTCGTTATTGGGAGATTTTTAATGAACCAAATTTACCTGGCCATGGTTGGCTTCTGTCTGGAATGGATGCTGGCAAAGCCATTGAAAATTATGCTCAAGTATTAGAGCTCTCCAATCGCACGATTCACCAAATTGATCCCTCCGCCATTATTGTTTTGGCAGGCTTGTCACCGAGTGGATATCCTCCGGTGAAGTATTGGCAAGCTCTTTACGCCAGGGGATTAAAAAACTGTTTTGATGTTATTGCTTTCCATCCCTATGGTTACGGGGGGAAATTTGCGGAAGTGGCTGCGGCGATTAGGATCGTGACCACCACTTATCAAGACGGAGCTAAGCCGATCTGGTTTAATGAATTTGGCACTGATAATCCAGGCAAACAAATTGAGACTATTAATCAATTTTTTGCCGAGCAGCAGACCGTCCCGGCCGTGTTTTGGTATACCCTGCGGGATGATTCGCAATCTTATAGCTATGGTCTGCGCACCTCAACTTATGAATTGAAACCGGCCTACACCCTCTTTCGCGATCTCCTCAATAAAATAATCTAGCCGATTCTAATTACTTATACTACATTCCCAAACTTTCTTGCCTTGTCCGCCAAAATTTTGCGAGGCGCTAAACTCCATTTTGATTTTCTCGATTACAGAATACTGTGAGATTGTATCTCGCAAAACTCAGGCGGATGAATCCTTCGGGTAATCATACGACAGGTGTTGGTAAGCTTTTTTAGTGACTTGGCGGCCACGGGGGGTGCGTTCCAATAATCCTAACTGGATTAAATATGGCTCATTAACTTCTTCCACTGTAGCGTCTTCTTCCGCGATGGCGGTAGCGATGGTGCCTAAACCGACCGGGCCGCCATGGAAGTTAGTAATAATAATCTCTAAAATTTTGCGATCTTGAGTATTAAGACCTAGTTCATCAATCCCCAGCATACTCAAAGCTTCGCGGACGATTCTTGTGTTGACTGGTTTGCTTTTAATTTGCGCGTAGTCTCGGCAGCGTTTGAGCAGCTGATTAGCGATCCGGGGCGTGAAGCGACTACGTCTGGCGATTTCCCTGGCGCCACCCTCATCGATATTTACTTCAAGAATTTTAGCTGACCGCTTAATGATCTGATCGATTTCTTTTTCCTGATAAAATTCTAATCGGAAAGTGCCGCCGGAAAAACGAGAGCGCAAGGGAGAAGAGAGGAGGGCAATACGGGTGGTGGCGGCAATCAAAGTGAAAGGTGGCAAGTCCAACTGAATAACCCGCGCACCTGGTCCTTTGCCGATGACGATGTTAAGCACTCCAGATTCCATGGCTGGGTAAAGCACCTCCTCAATCATTTTATTGAGACGGTGGATTTCATCAATAAATAAAATGTCTCCGGCCGACAAGTTAGTCAGAATGGACGCTAAATCGCCAACTTTCTCAATGGCCGGGCCGGAAGTGACTTTGATTTGCGTATTAATCTGCTTAGCGATCAAATAGGCGAGCGTGGTTTTGCCCAAACCGGGTGGGCCATAAAACAGGAGATGTTCTGGTGGGTGTTTGCGTTGGCTAGCAGCTCCAATCAAGATCTTTAAATTATCCTTGATGTTTTCCTGCCCGACGTATTCGTCCCATAGGGTGGGGCGAAGTGATTTATCCAGCAGCCAGTCGTTATTTTGGTCGCTTTTCTCGTGGTTACTTGGGGGTGATGACTTACTTGACATAAAATATGTTTTATGCTAGGATATAGCAAGAAATTAAAATCATAAACCTCTAAGCAATTAAAGCTCACGCTTTACGGATTTTCCCAAAAGGACGCAATGGTTATAAGCTTCGCTTGTGTACTGCGGCTATCCTTGTGAGATTGTCTAACTCAAGTTACACGACCTGAGGGATTGCTTAGAGGTTTATGATTTTAACTTCTCTTCATCAGGAAACTTGCTTTCTCGGCCGGTAAAATTCTTTATCGGCAGTAAACTGTTTAGGGTACGGATTTTTTGAAGCTTAAAAAATCCTGAAACACTCGCACCGTCGCGCTCGTGACCCCCTAAAAAGTTTCTGCCTCAACTAGTTTTACCGGCCAATTTTTAGTATAAGTTTGCTGATGAAGAGAAATTAAGTCCAGTGGTGGCTGGGGATACGAAATAGCAATACCAGCCACTTGCCTCTAACTTATTAAATTTTCAATTTCCTAGTAGCTAAAACCTAGCAGCTATTAAATGTACTCTTCCGTCAAATCAACCACTCGGCGCAGCTCATTCATATCAGTTACACCGGTCAAAATCTTTAACACTCCGTCTTGCCGCATATCTAAGATCCCCTGGGGAATAGCAGCAATTTTTATTTCCTTCTCGCTGGGATTTAGAATGGTTACCTTGGCGACGGCATCATCCATGATGATGGCTTCAAAGACGCCCACTCGTCCTTTGTAGCCGGTCTGGTTGCATTGACCACAGCCGGTTCCCCGCCAAACTCTAGTGGCAACGGGAAGGACTAAATCTGGTCTCCTCTTTTTAATGGTGGCCAAGGTGTGACTGATAATATCTTGCTCGTCGGCGTTGGGAGCGTCTTCTTTTTTACAGGCCGGACAAAGTTTTCGCACCAAGCGCTGGGCGATGGGCAAAGTTAAGGCCGAAGTGATGATTTTGGGGTTGACGCCTAAGTCGATCAAACGGGGGATAGCGCCGGCGGCGTTGTTGGTGTGTAGGGTAGAGAAAACCAAGTGACCGGTCAAAGAAGCATTAATGGCAATTTTAGCTGTTTCGGCATCGCGGATTTCACCCACCATGATAATGTCGGGGTCTTGGCGCAAGGCCGATCGTAGGCCCGAGAGGAAAGTGTATCCTTTTTTAGGGTTAACTTGAGTCTGGCTGATCCCTTCCAAGTGGTATTCAATCGGATCTTCAATAGTGATGATTTTAGATTCCGGGGAATTAACTTTTCTTAAGAAAGAATAAAGAGTGGTGGTTTTTCCCGATCCGGTTGGACCGGTCAAAAGAATCATCCCATTAGGTCTCGTGATCTCCTTCTCAAAGATTTTGTATAAATGATCATCCACCCCCAGACTGTCAAAGGAAACATTGATACTTTTAGGATTAAGCACGCGCATCACAATAGATTCTCCGTAATCGCTCGGAATGACAGATGTCCGAATTTCAATTTCTGTTCCTTCTACCTTAATACTAAAACGGCCGTCTTGAGCGGAAAGTTTTACATTCAATTTCAAACCAGAGATCAATTTGATGCGCGAAACAATCTGCTTATAAATTCTGGAATCAAAATTAATGACGTCCTGCAACACGCCGTCCAAGCGATAGCGTAATCGAACGGCTGACTCCTGGGGCTCCATGTGAATATCGGAAGCGGTGGTGGTGAGAGCGCCGGAGAGAATGACTTCCAAAATAGCCGAAATCCCCCCGCTCTGTAAGCTAATGGCTGATTCCGCTTCTATTTCTGTTTTAATATCATCTAGGACTTTAAATTGCTTAATATATTGACCGATTTCATCATCAGAGATTTCAATTACCCCGGCATCGGTTTTGGTCGAGCGGCCGATCTCCGCGTATCTTTCCCAGGCCCGCCCCAGACTGGTCTGTGATACCAGATAAACCTTGGGGACGAGGTTTTTACCTGTTAAACTGTCTAATACCTCCTTCACTCTTTGATTGTTGGGGGTCAAAATGGCGACACTGACATTTTTTCCTAGCACTTTAAACGAAGCTAATTCGGCTGCTCGCGCTTCCGCTTCCGGTACTAGACGCAGAGCATCAGTATTGATGGTGGTTTTTGTTAGGTCGGCATAGGGAATGCCGTATCTGGCCGACAACATCTGGGCCAAACCCTCGGCATCTTTAATCCGCTGTTCCTCTACTCGGCGCTGTTGTTTTCCTTCGTCAAAAGTGAGCATTGGTGTGATTAATTTTACTCTCTTTACGGCAGTAAGACAATGTATTTCTCCCCACCTTTATTACTGGCATAGAAAAAATATTTAGACAAGGTAGACCGGGTGGATATTTCATTACTTAATGAAAAATCTATTAATTTTTAAGGACCGTAAAATATAACCATCTTTGAATTCCAAAACTCTTTTTCGGCAGTAGACTGTTTAGGGTACGCCCCGCCCTGACATTCTCACGGAGCACGGATATTTTTTTGCTAA
>JBBUAE010000066.1:0-5210 GCA_038061005.1 Patescibacteria group bacterium
CAATAATCACATATCCACCATCCGTTGTCTGTCGGACAAAGTTACCCGATCCGCTGCCAAAGGTATTCTCCCACTGTTTATTTCCAGACTTGTCGGTTTTAATTAGCCAGATATTAGAATAAATCTGGCCAGTTATAATGTACCCGCCATCGGTGGTCTGCTTTACCGAATGTCCCAAACCGTCCGCGTTAAGTATCTTGGCAAAAGTTGTTTCAGCCCGCAGACCACTTGTCTCCGCTAAAAGCAGTCCCAGAACTAAAAAGCCAATCATCCATACTGGATTTCTTTTTCTCATCTTCACTCTCCTCCCTTTTTAATTTTCAAAGATCAAATTAAGGTTATTTACCTTATTTTATAAATAACATTACAACATCAGGCGTAAAAGTCAACCCCATTAGAGAAAAGTCGCTGCAAGCGACTGAAGTCGTGCCTTTAGGCACAGCGTTCTCTAACGGGGTCAAGGATTAAACCAAAAAGCCGCTCCCCACAAATTGCGGACAAGTGGTTTTTGGTTGTGTCTTAAACCGAATGGTTTTGATTATCAGCTTGTCGGGCGGTTGGCGGCCGGCGGCACACCAAGCAAATATTTGCGCGGATTGTCGCACAGATCCATAAAATCGTCGGCGTGCTCAATCAAGCGGGACGAAGTGCTTTTACCAAAAGAAATTACTTCCACCTGGCAGCCCATATTTTCCTTCAAGTATTCCACCAGCGGAATAAAGTCGCCGTCACCGGAGACGATAATCACCGCGTCCAATTTGGGCGCCAGCTTAATGGCGTCCACCGCCAGACCGACATCCCAGTCGGCTTTTTTGGCGCCGCCGAAGAAGATTTGCAGATCCTTGGTCTTGACCTCAATGCCGATTTTGCCGAGCGCTTCAAAAAAAGCTTTTTCGTCCCCCGCTTCGGTGGTGACGACATAGGCCATGGCGCGGATTAAGTTGCGGCCGGCCACGGCATCCTTCAAAATATTGCCAAAGTTGACGCGGGCGTGATACAGATTCTTAGCACTGTGATAAAGATTTTGGGTGTCAATAAACATTCCCACCCGTTGACCTTTATGTTTAATGATAGGCATAAAAATAGTTAAAAATTAATAGTAAAAAGTTAAAAATAAAATACGAAAACAAATATGTTAATTGGCAAAAAACAAAGCAGAAACAAAAAAAGCTTAAATATCGACCAGCTTTAATTTTACCCCATGGAGTAAAAATCCGAAAGGATTTTAAATTACTGCGTAATTTTACTCCATAGGGTAAATTTTAGCACACCCAGCGTCTATTTGTATTTATAAGTACTGAAAATAGCAGCACTTTATCTTAATCAGATTGAGTGTTAACTAAACGGGATTAGTAAATGCAAATAAGTGCTGGGCTCCCCTAAATTGAGGAGGTAAAGGAAAAAGGCGAAAAAAAATTACTAAACGACGGCCACCCTTTTCTTTTTGGTCTCCAAATATTTAGTGTGAGTGCGACGCTTAGACACCAGCTTGAGCAAGCCGCGCCGAGAATGGTTGTCTTTATGGTGAGATTTCAAATGCTTCGCTAATTCATCGATGCGTTTGGTAAGCAATACGACCTGAACTTCCGAAGAGCCAGTGTCTTTCTCGTTGACCCGATTTGTAACGATGATATTCTGCTTTTTCTTGGTCGTTAACATATTTACCCTGTTAAATAATTTTGCCTTGGCAGAACTAAGCCAAAAAGCTTTTTATTAATTGAAGTAAGATTAGCCCCGTTAGACAACTCAATAAGTGCAAAATTAGGCCAAAGGTCTATTTAACAGGGTTAATAACTAGCATAGCATATTTTGCTTAAAAATGCAATATCTTTCCTTTGACCCCAATATTTTGCGACATTAGGACCTTTTTTATGTTAGAATTAACCCTATGGAGTAAAATTGCCTTAGCAATTTAAAATTTTAACAAATTTTTACTCCATAGGGTAAACCTATGGCCGACGTTAAAGATCTTAAACAACAATTTTTGGAATATCTGGAAATTGAAAAAGGCCGGAGTTTAAAGACGGTAGAAAACTATGATCGGTATCTATCCAGATTTTTTAACCATTCTCATATTGCCAAGCCGGCTGACATTAATGATGACAAACTACGTGAATTTCGCCTTTGGCTTAATCGACAACCCGCCTCGCCCAGTGCGAGTCTAGACGGGCCAGCATTACGAAACTTAACGCTTAAAAAAAATACCCAGAACTATCATCTGATTGCGATCCGCACTTTTTTGAAGTATTTGATCAAAAGAAATATTGATTCTCTGGCGCCGGAAAAAATAGAGCTGGCTAAAACCAGCGGGCGGGATTTGGACTTGATCACTAGTAAAGAGTTAGATAGATTGTTGTCCGGCCCAAACGGTTCTGATGATAAAAACTTAAGAGATAAGGCGATTCTGGAGCTATTTTTCTCTACGGGTTTGCGGGTATCCGAACTTTGCGGCTTAAACATTGATAATGTTGACCTGACGCGGGACGAATTTTCCGTTCGTGGTAAAGGAGAAAAAGTACGACTGGTCTTCCTATCTCCCCAGGCTAAGGCTGCCATTAAGACCTATTTGGCTAAAAGGAAAGATATGGAAGAACCGCTTTTTGTTAATTTATCACGGAATAATAAGGCGGGTGAGGTAAAAGAAACCCGTTTAACTCCGCGCAGCGTTGAAAGAATGGTAAAACTTTATGCGACGAAAGCCGGTATTTCCCGCCAAGTTACTCCCCATACCCTGCGGCACCTCTTTGCCACTGATCTGTTGCAGAATGGCGCTGATATCCGTTCGGTGCAAATGATGCTTGGCCACTCCAGTGTTTCCACCACGCAAATTTACACTCACGTCACCGATCGCCAGCTCAAAGAAATTCACAAAAATTTTCACGACACCAAACACAAATAGTATAAAGTATTCAGTATGCCGTATTAAGTATAAAAAAACCGCTCAGGCGGTTTTTTCTGAATTCATACGAAATACTTGATACTGGATACACAATACTAATTCAAACTGTGGATAACTTTTAACCCACGCCAGAATACCTTTAAAAGACAAAGCTTTTTTCGGCCAGGTTTCTTGTCTTTTAAAGCTTGTCCTTTATTCTGTCCGATAGTACAATAGTAGCTAGATATAGATTTGATCTTCCACATGAGAAATGATATGAGATGCGCGTTTTGAATCTCAAAATAAACCCGACGTAAAAGTCGAGTCCCGACCACTCCGTGCGTCGGGATAAGAATTCCCTTCTTATTATAAATCTCCCGTATCTCATATCTATCCTCACCCCCGCAATTTAAAAAAGCGGGCAAACAAAAAACCGCCATTATCGGCGGTTTTGTTTTGCTCACCATAACTTCCTTGGCCGCCAAAGCTTTAACGAAGGTGGTAGTAAAAGAAAATTATTGTACAAAGTGCTTTTTTCTAATTTTAGAGATTTCTTCCTGTTCTTTTTCCTCTTTCTTCTCTTTTCCCCCCTCCCCTTTTTTCATCAACTCTTGATCGTTCAATTTAGCTAATTCCTTGGCTTTCGTCGTTAAATGTTCCTCGGTGTTTAAATTAGCGTCTTCCAGCACTTCCTCCAATAAAGCGTGTAAAATAAAGCCAATTCTAGGACCAGCTGGCTCACCAGTAACCTTCATCAGTTTTTTACCATCCATTTTTAACATCATGACGGAGGTCGGTTGGCGCAGAGCTTCTTCAATCATAGATTCATATTTTCTCAAACGATAAGGGTTAGCTTTCGGCCTGCCCATGCCTATACGATCGGCTTCCCGCACCTTCATTAGATCCCAAATCAAATCTTGACCGACCTTGACGATAATCCGACGGACAGCCGAGAGGGTAATTTTATCCGTATCACTGAAAAACATATGGCTTTTAACCAATTTTTTACCGGCGTCTATAATTTTGTTGGGATACTTCAATCTTTTTAATATTTGATCGGCCATCCTTTCCCCCACCGCCTCGTGGCCATAAAAAGTCCAATCCTTATTCTCATCCGACCAGCGACGGGTTCGTGGTTTGGCAATGTCATGCAATATGGCCGCTAATCTAATATGCAAGGGCCATTTTTTGTCGGCCGTATACTGGGCAACTCTTAAAATATGATCCCACACTGGATAAATATGGTCTCCATTCTGCTCTATTCCTATTCCTTCCTCCAGCTCCGGTAGGATATACTGCAAGATTCCCAGTTTGTGGCTTAAATTAAGGCCAAACATTGGTTTATCCGACATAATGATTTTAGTGAATTCTTCCCTGATTCGCTCCCTAGAGATGGCCTTAAGGAGTTCTGCATTCTTAACAATGCTCTTTTCGGTCTCCGGGTTAATCGTGAAACCTAGTTGGGTGGCAAACCGTACCGCTCTTAAAATTCTTAAGGCGTCTTCCCCAAAACGACGATCTGGCTCCCTCACTGTTTTGATCACTCCATCCTTTAGGTCTTGAATTCCTCCATACAAATCAATCAACTCCCCTGTTTTGGGGTCATAAGCCAAGGCATTGATAGTGAAATCCCTTCTTTTTAGATCATCCTCAATATTTTTACTGAATTTCACTTCGTCCGGATGTCTTTTATCTGAATAATCAGACTCCAGTCTAAAAGGGGTAATTTCCATATTTCTTAAGGACAAATCCTCCACTCCCCCATTGACCGCTGTGACGGTGCCATAATTATTCTCATAAACAGTTTTAGGAAATAGCCCCGCGATCTCGTTTGGCACGGCATCCGTGGCAATATCCCAGTCTTTTGGGATATTGCCAATCAGCAAATCTCTGACGCAACCACCAACCAAAAAAGCCTGAAACCCAGCGTTTTCTAGGGTGGCAGTAATACGTGAAACTTCTGGTGGTATGTGTAATTCTATTTTCATGTTTATATTTTAGTATATTTCCAGATAAATGACACGGATTTTAGCCGTATTTATTCACAGAGATAATTATTTATGTGCGGGCAGGGGTAATCGAAACCCCGTCTCGTCCTTGGCAAGGACGTATTCTACCACTAAACCATGCCCGCTTTATTTTTTAATTTTAACTATTATACCTTAAAGCAGGGATAAAACAAAAACCATTTTGTGGGCACGGGGAGACTCGAACTCCCATGAATTTCTTCATACGCTCCTGAAGCGTACGCGTCTACCAATTCCGCCACGCGCCCATGTGCCTCCGGAGGGATTCGAACCCCCAACATCAGCTTCGAAGGCTGGTGTGATAT
>JBBUAE010000067.1:0-1664 GCA_038061005.1 Patescibacteria group bacterium
CCTGGACCAATCCGACCTGGCAGTATTTTGCCAGCGTAGTGGTAGTCAAGTCAGACACTGGCATCCCGACTTCTCCTGCTGACGGAGAAACAATCTATCAGGGGTCTGGAACTTCGGTCAATGATTCTAATGTGGAGACCGGGCGGACTTATTACTACACCGCTTTTGTCAAAAGCACCTACAGCGAATTTTCTTCCGGTGCTGTTACCAGTATCCGCATTCCCGGGGTCTCTCCCAGTCCGGATGTTATTCCTCACCCGAGTGGTCCTCCCGGCTTTATTTCTACCACCAGCCCGTTTGAACAATTACCGCAAGTGGCGCCGACCGACGAGAAGATTAGAATACTTTCCATCAAACGCTTCATCTTTTCCCAGCCCGGCGAACGAGATAAGACTTTTGACGAGGGAAGCTCTGTCAGTATTAATGGTAGTAAAGGATTAACCATCTCCATCGCATATAATCTAATGCCGGAAATATTAAAAACCATCGGAGTAACGATTTACGACCCTGATGATCCCCATAAAAGTTTTTCCTTCCTGCTTAAACTAAACGGCAACAAAACAACTTATGAAGCCACTATCGCGCCCTTGCGCCAAGACGGTACTTATAAAGTTTCCATTTTCATTCTTAACTATCAAGATCAAACCATAAAAAAGCTGGATGGCCAGATCAATGTTTACGGCTCGCTGGGACAAGATCAATTGGCGGCGTTGGCCCGTGGAATGGCGCCTATCGCTCTGACTGGAGGAATCGCCGTCGGTGTGGCTCAATTAATTGTGACGACTTCCAGTGTGGCCTCCTTGGCGGATGTTTATTTGCTTATCTTGCGGCAACTAGGGGCCTTGTTAGGATATATTGGGATCAGACGAAAGAGAAAGCCGTGGGGGACAGTGTACGATTCTGTCACTAAACGGCCGATTGACCCGGCTTATGTGACCGTGCAAAATTTAGCCGGTGAAGAAGTAGCCAGTGCCATCACCGATATCGACGGCCGGTACGGCTTTTTCTTGCCGCCGGGCGAATATCATCTAGCCGCGCAAAAAACGCACTACCAATTTCCCTCCACTTATTTAAAAGGGCGTCTGACCGATGAACTTTATGACAATCTTTATTTTGGCGGCCCGGTTAAAACGCAAGGGAAAGAAGTCATAAATCTGAACATTCCACTGGATTCGCTTGGTTTTGACTGGAACGAATTTATCAAGGGCAAAACTGATTATTTCCAGATCCACTCCAAACGCGATGTGGTTAAGGCGCGCATCTTGAATACCATTTACATCATCGGTTTCCTCTCAGCCATCGGCTATTTCGTGTTTGAACCGAGTTGGATAAACATTGGCATTTTCCTCTTCTATTTAGGAATGTACTCCTTCCAATATGTCTGGAAATTGAACCACAGATTTATTACCGCCAGTGTCATAGATACCGGCGAACCATTACCCTTCTCTATTATTCGTTTGTATTATGCCGACATTAACCAAGAAGTGAAAAAGATCGTGGCCGATGCCCTTGGCCGCTTTTATGTTTTGGTCCGTCCGGGCATTTATTATCTGACGGTGGAGGAAAAACTAAGCGATGGCTCGTATCAAAAAGTTTACCAATCCGAGCCAATGGAGCTCAAGCGGGGAGTACTGGAGAAAAATATTTTGGTCAAACGATTAGTT
>JBBUAE010000068.1:0-6064 GCA_038061005.1 Patescibacteria group bacterium
GATTTTTAATTATGCTATAGATAAACCAAACTGCCCCAATATACCACACCAAAGCTATGAGGTTGTAGCCGATCAATTGATCCACATTCGATGGATCAAGGGTGCCTGTCCCGGTCTGAAATGTAAATCCCCCACCGTTAAAGATATTGGCAACAGAGAATAAAACACACACCACGCCAAACAAATCTTTCCAAAAATTTTTCATAGACTTATTCAATGATCAAATAAGATTTAATTTTGTCTAATAAACTTTATTTTGCATTATTTAGAATTCCACCCTTTCACCTTCAGCCCATTCTTAGCCGCTTCTTGCTCGGCTTCTTGTTTGGAGTGGCCAACGCCGGTGGAAATTTGGTCGGCGCCGATATAGAGGCCAATGGTGAACTTTTTGTTGTGATCAGGACCGACTTCGCTTAATACTTTGTAGTTTGGCGTCACACTGTCCACCTCCTGCGCTTTTTCTTGGAAATAACTTTTGGCGTCCTGCCAGAGATTGTTGGAGACGATCTCCTCGGTCTTGGTAAACAAATTGGCGGCAATAAAATCACGGGCCGCGTCGTAGCCTTGATCCAAATAGATAGCGCCCACCAGCGCTTCAAAAGCATTAGCTAAAATTATCTGGCGCGCCCGGCCCGTATCTTTCGCCTCACCCTTAGACAAGAGCATAAAATCATTCATCGAAAGCTGTGCTGCCACTTCCGACATTGTAATGGCATTCACCAAGGCCGCGCGAAGGGCCGTCAGTTCGCCTTCTGGTTTGGTCGGATATTTGTGATACAAAAAATCGGTCACCACAATTTCCACCACGGCGTCACCTAAAAATTCCAGCCGCTCATTGTGTTCTATTTTAAGTTCCTTGTGCTCGTTTAAATAAGAACGATGTAAAAAAGCCTGTTTTAGCAGATTTTTGTTCTTAAATTTGATCTTTATTTGTTCTTCGAATTTGTTTAACTCCATACATTACTGTTTATTCAGAATAATCTTGATCGCCTTAGTGATGATGGGTAAAATGTCATCATAAATTTTCAATTCCGGCACTTCGGCTAAAGGAAACCATTTAGTCTCATCCAGCCCGCCTTTTTCTTTACCTAGTTTGAGTTCAGCGGGATTCCCGGCCTCGGCTAGAAAATAGGTGACTTGTTTGCGTAGCTTGCCTCGCTCCGGATCCGAAGCAATGTACTCATTAAAACCAATTTCTTCTTTAATATCAATAGCCAGTGAAATTTCCTCTTTAACTTCACGGCTCGTTCCTTCCTCGTTAGTCTCTCCTTCTTTGATATGGCCTTTAGATAAGGTCCAGTAACCAAAGACGTCGTGTACGAGTGCTAAGTTTATTTGGCCGCCAACATTCGTGTATACTACGGCTCCGCCCAGCTTATCAATCGGCATCTGTTCATAGGGGACATTTTTGATGCGTGTTTTCTTGGTCGGGATATCATTTTTGCCCGGCTCGCCCATTTCTTTATAGACTGCGCCCAAGACTCCATTCACGAACCGGCCGCTATTTTCACCGCCAAAGGTTTTGGCCAATTCAATCGCTTCATTGATCGCCACGCGCGCCGGCACTTCAGCTTTATCACCAAAAAGCAGTTCATATAAACCGAGACGCAAAATATTCCGGTCTACGCCGGCAATTTGATTGATTGGCCAATCAGGGGCCGCTTTTTCTATGATGTTATCTAGCTTGTTTTTCTGCTTGATAACACCAAAAACGAGATCGTGGATAAAAGAAGTTTCGTCCAGGCCGGGGGCAAATTCGTCAACATTGCGCTTAATAACTTCCTCCATCACCGAGGAGTCTTGGTCGTTGAAATCCCATTCAAACAGGGACTGCATCGCTACACTTCTTGACAAATGCCTATTCGCCATAATGTTTACCCTATTGAGTAATCTGCCCCGGGCGGATAAAATTGCGAAGCAATTTTTACTCAACAAGGGTCAATTTTCAAAATACTTAATGAACTAAACTTATATTACTTAACCGATTCCTTGGCTTTTTTCTTCTTTTCAGACTTAGCCAACTTAGCTACTATATCAACGACTTCCTTACCGCGATAAGTACCGCAATTCCCGCAAGCGTGGTGACGCAGATGTTTGGTCCCACATTTAACACAAGCCGAGAACCTGTTTCCCTTTAAAGCGTGGTGGGAACGCCGATCACCGGTCGTCGCCCGCGTATGTCTCATTCGTATTACCATATTCCGATATTATACTTAATTATGGCGAAAAGGCAATATTGGACTTTGCTAAATCCCGCTTAGTGGGAATTCCGAGGGGCAAGAAAAACTACCTAATATATTGGAGCGGGGCTTTGGTCCGAGGCCATTTGGCACTTCGAAATCAAATCAAATTTTTGATGAAGGTTCGACGATGAATGGCACACGGGCCGTGTTTTTTGAGCGCTTTAAGATGAGCTTTAGAACCGTAACCCTTATTGCTGGCAAAATTGTACGGGGTGAATATTTTAGCCAATCTTATCATTCGCCGATCTCTTCTAACTTTAGCCACAATGGAAGCCATAGAGATAATCAGTTCTTGTTCATCCCCCCGGATGATAGTTTTTTGGTGAGAGAAAATCAGCGGAGCTTTTAATCCCCCATCCAACAAAATTAAAGTGTTAGCCGGCCGCGGATTAAGTTTTAGCAAGGTGGATTTAATCGCCTTTAGCACGCTCTTAACGATGCCAATTTTATCAATGGTCGTATGCCGGCGAAAGCTGACGGCATAATCCAGTTCACCACGCTCTTTTAGTTCTTTGATTTTTTGAAAATAGAACAGACGTTCGGTTATGGTCAGTTTTTTGGAATCTTTGCCGTCTTGAAAAACTTTAAGTCTTTTTAGCCGATCATAGGCCTGTTTTTTCATCAGTACTGCCGCTGTTGCCACCGGCCCCGCCAAAGGCCCCCGCCCGACTTCATCTATGCCAATAATGTACTTAATTGCCATATTTTTTCCTTATTGGTTCCCAATATCTTCGCGGCCGCGAAGATATTGGGAAATTACCCCAGACCAACTAATCCAAATTTTTCCCTCAGCCAAAGATCATTTTCGATAGATTCAACTGTCATGTATATAATATTATCATTAAGATGGCGGTTGGTCTTCATTAGAGTTATTAATTCTTCACATTCATAAGGGCTGATCCAAACACTATGCTGAAGCTTAATAAATCCCAGCGAAATAAGCTGATTACGAATCAAGTCTCTTTCTTTTTTCCGTTTTTCCTCGATATCAAATACCACTACCCGATATTTTTCGTCCCATCTCTTAGGCCTAACGATGTCTTTAGTTTCCAATTCCGCAAATTTTTCGTATCCCCTTTCAGTCAGACTCACCTGTCCATATCTATCAACTTTCATAAATCCCCTATCGATCAATCTTTTAGCAACATTATTTAGGTAATACTTGTCATTTTTTAGTGGTTTTCTTTTTTGTCTATAAAAGCACTGTATGACATTGGGAGCAATTGCGGTCAGAGCCAAAATACCGGCAAGTTTAACGGCAGCCAAAACTGCTTCTTCTTTAGTTCCTCGCTGTCCTCTTTCTATTATTCTGTATTTCATAAGTAAATTAAGTTCAAACTAAGTATACATCATTTCCCAATATCTTCGCGGCCGCGAAGATATTGGGAAAGTGGATAACTCCCTTCTGGTCAATCAGTGGATTGTGCGGGAAAGAAAAAATGAAAAAGAAAAGCCGCGGGCGGTGACGAAAGTCCGAAGACTTCGCCCCGCTCGCGACTAGAACACAAACAATTCTGGAATCAAAAACACATTGACCCAAAGAGGTGTTTATTCCCATCATGGTATATAAACCCATGAAAAATTAAACAGGCAAACCTATTTGCGACTGCCTGCTCCCCAGTCTTTCCGCTAAACTCAGTTCCTCGGACCTCAAATCTAACACCGGTTTTGTCTCCCGCATTAGAGAGGCTTCCGTAAAGATTAACTAACCGTAAGGGGGAATCTGGTTCCGGGCATACGACTATTTTATATACCCGAGTTAGAGTCGTTGGGTAAAACTTGATATCACTTCCCCTCCTCCAGCCCGCCGGCCTGATGACATAGGATGGACCAACTTTATTTTCCTGGCTTCCCGGGGTATACCGCAAACAATAACCGTTAAGTGGTGAGATCCATTGCGGTACTTTTCTCCAAAGCAGTTTGTGAAGCGCGGTGATAAGATTGGCAATCTCAAATTGTTGTCGATGAACTTCTTCTTGACGAGGTTTCGAGGGACTTCCAAAATAAGCATCCTCTTTTTCGTTTTCGTGTCGGACCATCTTCGTCCTCTTTCTTTGGCATCACGCCAAATGGTTTGAAATACCATCTTCCCTCACGGAAGAGTCTAGCTAGACCATATCACGTAATAGCCATTCGGGCAAGGTTCGAGGCAGATGATAGTTTTTTTGGTATAATTAGCACGCCAAAGGCGTTGCGCTTTCTTTCTCCCTCTTCCTCCCTACGCTGACAAGGCGAGAAAAATAAAAAAAGCGGGAGGAGCAGTCTTGCGAGGGACTCTCGCCTGCCTGCCGCAGGCAGGGAGGCGCGCAGGCGCCGAGAGTGAAGAATTTTTCAGCAGAAAAATATCTGTGCCCTCGAAAGACTGCTCCGGACGCTTTCTTATTTTTCACGTCATGTCATCCAAATTCGTCCATCTCCATACCCACAGCCACTACTCCCTTCTAGACGGGCTGTCTAAAATTGATGACCTGGTGAAAAAATGTAAAGAGTACAATATGCCAGCCATCGCCCTGACCGATCACGGCAGTATGTACGGCGTAATTGAGTTCTATAAAAAATGCCGAGCCGCCGGAATTAAGCCAATTATCGGTGTCGAAGCCTACATTGCCACCCGCACCCGCTTTGACAAAGAGCCGCACATAGACGCTAAGCGTTATCACCTTACTCTCTTAGCTAAAAATGCTACCGGCTACAAAAATCTGATCAAAATGGTAACCGCTTCCAATTTGGAGGGTTATTATTACAAACCGCGCATGGATCACGATCTCTTGCGGCAAAATCACGAAGGTATTATTTGCCTCTCTGGCTGTATGGGCGGAGAATTGGCGCAAGCGCTGTGGAATAAGGATTATAGCAAAGCCGAGACCATCGCTCTTTTATACCAAGACATTTTTGGTCCGGCCAATTTCTTCCTGGAAATAATGCATCATCCCAAGCTGGAACGGCAGTCGGAAATTAGGGCCGAAACAATTAAACTGGCGCGCCGGTTAAAAATTCCTTTGGTCGCGACTTACGATTCGCACTATATCAACAAAGAAGACAGCAAGGCACATCAGACCCTGGTTGCTATTCAATCGCAGACTGACATCGAGGACGCTCGCCGTCTGGCTAACGCCGTGGAGGATTTTTCCTTCATTAGTAGCGAGGAAGCGGTAGAATTGTACCGCGACGCGCCGGAGGCGGTAACCAACACCATAAAAATCGCCGAGATGTGCGACCTGAATTTAGAGCTTGGCAAATGGTACTTTCCCGATTTTAAAATTCCCGCCGGTAGTACCTACGAAAAAGAACTGGAACAAAAAACTTTGGCCAGTTTAGCCAAATACAGCGCGGAACATCCCGAGTACGCGGCAGAGGCCAAAACTCGCTCCGAGTACGAATTAAACGTCATCACTAAAAAGGGTTACTGCCCCTATTTCTTAGTCGTAGCTGATTTTATCAACTTCGCCCGTGAACATGGTATTTTTACTAACACCCGCGGTTCGGCTGCCGGCTCGCTTGTCTCCTATTTAATCGGCATCACCAGCGTGGATCCACTTGCCTACAAACTGCCTTTTGAGCGTTTCCTAAACCCCGAACGCCCATCCCCGCCCGATATTGATATGGACTACGCTGATAAACGCCGTGACGAAGTGCTGGATTACGCCCGCCAAAAATACGGCCAAAATCATGTGGCGCAAATCGGTACTTTTGGTTCTATGCTGGCCCGCGGTGCGGTACGCGACGTGGCCCGGGCTTTGGGCCACCCTTATGAGCTCGGTGATCGCATATCCAAATTAATCCCGATGGGTTCGCAAGGCTTCCCCATGACCATTGATCGG
>JBBUAE010000069.1:0-8229 GCA_038061005.1 Patescibacteria group bacterium
GTTGGCTGGAAAATGCAAAGAACAAATGCCGTTGTAAAATTGGCATTTTTTTGTATAATGTGGACATTAATAGTTTTTTTATATTTATTATGGAAGAAAACAATATAAAGCTGAAAAACGCTCTTTATGCGGTGATCATTATTGCTCTTTTAGCCTTTGCTTATGCCGCGGTGGCCTATGTTAACTCTTATGATAAAATAGCCCAACCCTCGGCGCTGCGCACTTTTTCCGTTAATAGCGAGGGCAAGGTGGTGGCTAAAAATGATGTGGCTAATTTCACCTACAGCGTAGTAATTGAAGGGGGTAAAGATATCAGCCAGATCAAAAAAGACAGTGACGCCAAAACGACAAAAATTGAAGACTTTTTGAAAGCGCAGGGAATAGACAGTAAGGACATTCAAACCGTTGTTTATAATTTGTCTCCTCGCTACCAATATTTTAATTGCTCCTCGTCGTTAGAATCCGCCCGCCCGTGTCCCCCGTCGGAAATTATGGGTTACACCCTAAATCAAACTGATGCTGTTAAGATTAGGGACTTAAGTAAAGTGGAAAAAGTAATTTCCGGGGTAGTTTCAAATGGGGCCAACACAGTTTCGCAACTGAATTTTACCGTTGACGAGCAGACGGCTTTAAAAAACCACGCTAAAGCGGCGGCCATTAAAAATGCCATTACCCAAGCGAAAGTTTTGGCCGAAGCCGGCGGTTTCGGGCTGGGCCGAATTGTCTCTATTGACGAAGGCGGCCCAATCTCTTATGGTGCCTATGGAATGGGCGGGGCAGTGGAAAAATCTATAGCTGTTCCTGCTCCGGATACCAGCGTGGAGACTGGCTCGGCGGAGATAACTTCTAACGTTATTATCCGGTTTGAAATTCGCTAATTTTGCATTTCCACAGTAGAGTGAGAAATGGGTTTTAAAAAGTATCTCTGCTCATCGACAGGCACAGGGAAATTTGCTATGTTCTTCGTGTTTTCCAGCCAAGCAATCCGAGCGTATTATGATTAAGATCAATAATTTGACTAAAACTTATCTTGATGATGGCACTACTACGCCAGCGCTAAAAAATGTTTCTTTTGAAATAAAAAAAGGAGAATTTGTGGCGATAATGGGGCCATCCGGTTCAGGCAAATCAACTTTAATGCACATCTTGAGCTTTTTAGACCGGCCGTCCAGCGGGGATTATTATTTTCTGGATAAAAATATCCACGATCTATCCGACAATAATCTGGCTCACATCCGCAACGAAAATATGGGTTTTGTCTTTCAAGCGTTCAACCTGCTGAACTCCTCGTCAGTTTATGAAAACGTGGAGATGCCTCTCTTGTATTCTGCTGTCCTGCCGACCGAGCGCCGAGATCGGGTGTCTAAAGCGGTGGCGGCCGTGGGTTTGATGGAAAAGATTGGCATAGAGGCGGGCAAGTTATCTGGCGGCCAAAAACAGCGCGTGGCTATCGCTCGAGCTCTCGTTAATGATCCAGACATTATTTTTGCGGATGAACCGACGGGCAACTTAGATTCCGTGTCCGGTGCGCAGGTAATGGAAATCTTTGAGTACTTAAATAAAATAGGACGAACAATTATTTTAGTCACCCACGAAACTTATACGGCTCAATTTGCTAACCGCTTGATTCGGTTAATGGATGGCAAGCTGGAAGTTGATCAGCTAATGGAAAAGAGAATTATCAACGAAGCGAAATACTTTAAATAATACTTGTCCCGTTACCTGCCTGCCGCAGGCAGGGAAATAGACATCAAAATTGTAGATGAGTCCCGTTAGAGAAAAGTCACTGCAAGCGACTGAAGTCGTCCGCCTAGGGCGGACAGCGTTCTCTAACGGGATGAGCAATGTCATTATAATAGGATAAAACTACGTTGTCGAAATAAATTAATGATACTAATAAATTTCTAATGGGATGAGATTTTCCGATTCATTTAAAACAGCCAATTTAGGTCTCCGGCACGCCAAAATGCGTTCCTTCTTAACTATGCTCGGCATTGTGATTGGTATTGCTTCGGTTATCTTGCTGATGTCTATTGGCGACTCAGCCCAACAGCTGATTTTAAATCAGGTGAAGGGGATCGGTTCCAATCTAATTTTTATTCTCCCGGGAGGAACCGGCAGCTCGCGTACGGCGGCACCAGCCAGTGCTCAAGGTATTGTCATCAAGACTTTGGTTCAATCAGATGTAGATGCCTTAAAACGAGAAGCTTCTGTCCAGTCAGTAGCGCCGGAAGTGCGCCGACCGTAATCCGATTGGCAAAACGTTTCGTCTCAAAGACGTGACCTTTAGAGTGATTGGGATCTTAGACAAAGAAGGTTTGGGACCGGGAGGTATCGATCAAGATAACGGCATAATTATTCCCATCACCGTGGCCCAAAAACAATTATTGGGAATCAATTACTATGCCTTTATTACCGTCCAATCCAAAGATGTTTACAGTATAGACTTCGCCAAAGAGCGCGTTTCTTCTGTCTTGCGCCAAAATCACAAGATCACCGATTCGGCTAAAGATGATTTTACGATTCATACTCAACAAGATGCCCTGACTCTTTTGGGTAGTATTACCTCTATTATGACCCTATTTTTAACGGCTATCGCGTCTATCTCGCTCGTGGTGGGGGGTATTGGCATTATGAACATCATGTTAGTTTCGGTGGTGGAACGGACGAAAGAAATTGGCTTGCGCAAAGCTCTGGGGGCTACCAATCGCGATATTATGCAGCAGTTTTTAATTGAGTCCATCCTGTTAACTTTTATCGGTGGAGTGGTCGGTGTTTTAGTCGGATCTTTTTTAACTGGCGTGGTATACTTAGTACTGGTGAAATTTACCACCATTGCCTAGGTGTTTTCTTTGCCGCTTAAATCCGTTTTGCTCGCTGTCGGAGTGTCTACTTTAACCGGGCTTGTCTTTGGTATTTATCCAGCTCGCCAAGCCGCGCGCCAGGATCCGATAGAATCACTACGCTATGAATAGCACTCTGAATTACACAACTCTTTCTCGGCAGCAGACTGTTTAGGGTACGCCCCGCCCTGGCGTTCTCACGGAGCACGGAGAAATTTCTGCTGAATTCTCCGTACCGGGGCAGTATACCTTTTGGACATTTTATTCACAAAGCTCTAAAATATCTCAAAAGGTCTTGCCTGCCTGCGGTAGGCAGGCGGAGCTACACTAGCTCGCTCCTCACCTCTCGCTCGCGCCGTCGCGCCTGCCTGCCGGCAGGCAGGCTCGCTAGTCTCCGCTCAAACGCAGGGCGGGACTCCTCACTCCCTAGAAAGTCTCTGTCTCAACGAGTCTGTAATTCAAAAATATAGTATTAAAGATGAAGTACTCTATGTTGTCCTCATCATTTCTGATTCAGTATTTAAATCACTTCTCCTACTTGGGGATTTTTATTTATTTCGGTTCCATTGGCTATCTCATTCCCATTCCGGAAGAAATCATTTTAACCATCCTGGGATATCTCTCCAGTATCGGACATTCTAATCCCTGGCTGGTTTTTTTGGCTGCTCTCTCGGGAGTAATGGTGGGAGATAATATTTTTTATTGGCTGTGTTATCGCCACGGAAAGTATCTGCTTAAGTTTAAAAATCGGGTTAAAAAAGAGGTGTGGGACAAGTATGAACGGCTGATGGTGAATAACATTGGTAAAACTCTGATTTTGTCGCGTTTCTTTATCAGCTTCCGTTTTTTGGGACCGGTGATTGCCGGATCGCTCCGAGTACGCTGGCATCTCTTTATGGCTTATGACTTGCCGATTGTGGCGGCCTATCTCGGCGCCTTTATTTATCTCGGTATTTACTTCCGCCACCGTTATCTTTTGGCCATTAGTTTGGTGGAGCAATTGCGTAGCTTCATCTTGGCGGTGATTCTCATCGCGTTGATGATTTTTATCTTTCGCAAGTTTTTTTGGAAAACAAATGGGGATAGCTCTGGTCATTAAAAAGGCCTTAACTAAGGCCTTTTTTGAACTCTTCAATCAGGGGGACCCGGTCTGGTTCGTGATTATAGATTTTGGCAAGAGCGAGCGCTGTCCAATCGGCTAGAATTAAGTTGGCAAAAGTGGCATAAATGGCATCGCTGGCTGGTAAATCAATTCGTTCTGTTTTGAGCCCCTGCTCGGTGTATAACTTTATTGTAGCTTCCAGCCTTTTAATAATCCGCTGGTCATCATTGGGATCAGCCAAGAATAAAACATAAAACGGAGCATTAAGATTTGCGGTGACTTCGCTCTTGGCAAAACCGGCTAATTCATTATGGTTTAATTCCGGCAGTAAATTGTAAAAAGCTGGGATTTTAGCTGTTTCGTTAAAACGAATTTTCCAATTGTAGGCGAGAGAATAATTAGAATTGGAAGCGTAAATAATGGGGATATACCCCTTAAGTGTTTGGGCTAGAGTATCGCCGGCCACCCGCCAATCGGCTGGTTTTAATGTTTCAGCTAATTGTTTGGTCGCCCTAAGTAAATCATCACGACCAATCACTTGCATTATCGCCCGCAAGCTACAGCCGATCGCTGCACGGGGTTCGAAACCTTTTGGCAATTCAATGTAAGGCAAATTGGCCGCTTTAGCTTCGGTGAGTAATTGGCCGCCGGAGGAGATGACCATGACAGTTAATTTTCTGGCCAGTGCTTCTTTTAAACTGTCCAGTGCTTCCTCGGTATTGCCGGAGTAGGAACTGACAATAATCAGACTATCGGTCAAAGCTCCGATCTGTTTTGGCAAACCATAATCTTTATGGATCCTAATATCTAAGGATTGATCAATCCGGCGCAGTAAATCACCGGCTAAGTGCGACCCTCCCATGCCGCAAACAACATATTTATTAAAAGATTTATTTGATTGATTAATAATCTGCGGCTCAAACGAAAACTGCTCAGGCAGATTTAAAATAGTTTCTTCCATCCTATTAGAAATTTATTAGTATCATTAATTTATTTCGACAACGTATTTTTATCCTATTATAATGACATTACTCATCCCGTTAGAGAACGCTGTCCGCCCTAGGCGGACGACTTCAGTCGCTTGCAGCGACTTTTCTCTAACGGGACTCATCTTCAATTTTGATGTCTATTTCCCTGCCTGCCGGCAGGCAGGTAACGGGATAAATATGAATATCATTATATGACAAAGCTCTTATTTAAGGAAGCTTTTGGCTAGACTGATCTTTTTGCTATAATAATTAAAGCCTGTGAAAAATCTAATGCCTAGGTAAAATACCCAAATTCCGAGCGAAAATCTTGAAGAGCGAGGAAGTGTAGATGGCTACTCTGACAAGTGATGAATGATTTGCAGCCGGAATATGGGTATTTTAACAAGACAAGCATTGCATTTTGAATTTTTAATAGCGGTTAGATTTTGAACAGGCTCTATATGTATGTGAAAATAACGGTCTATCCGGGGTCTAAGACGGAAGAATTGCGGCAATTATCCACTGATAGTTTTGAGGTTAAGATTAGAACTAAAGCGGAAAGAAATATGGCCAACAATCATTTGCGAGAAATGCTTGCTAGTCACTTCAAACTGCCAGTAGGAAAAATCAGAATCATCTCTGGTCACCATCATCCACATAAAATTGTTAATATAGATATTTAACCCCGACGCCTGTGGGTCGGGGTCCCGACCGAAGCGTCGAGATTATCAGCGTAAATAAATTGGTATCCATGCAAATTAACATCAAAGCAACAGCCATTGAGTTAACCCCCGCTATTTACAATTATGTGATGGCCAAAATGACTAGCTGTAAAAAATTCTTAAACGTGGAAGATGAGGAAGCGATAAAATTCAACGTGGAAGTAGGCAAAACTACCAGACATCACAAGGAAGGGGACCTCTTTCGAGCCGAGGTTAATTTAAACTTCAATGGCCAAATTTTGCGCGTCGAGAAGACAGAGGAGGATTTGTATGCGGCGATTGATGTGGCTAAAGATGAGCTGATAGAGCAAATCAATAATTTTAACAAAAAGAAAAATACTCTATTCAAAAGGGGCGCGCGGGCCCTTAAAAGTGTGCTCAAGGGAATCAGTCGCGGCTGGCGTCGCCAGGGATAGATTTTATCCGGTTTATGTTATAAAATTAGATTATGGAATCCCGTAGTAGAAAATGACATTAGAGTCCTAGGTAACAAAAAACAGAAAATGAAAGAGTCTTACTATCAACAAATAAATATAACTGGCACACATCTGCTCTAAGAGAGTAATGCCATTTTTCACTACGGGATGGAACAAAACAATAATACTATCATAGTTTTCTTCTTCCTACTGGTTATGGGTGTCGTGATCGGCACAGCCACTTATTTTTATCTGAAGAATGCCAATTCGGCGGCTAATAGCCTCGGCTCACCGTCATTGGTAGTTGGCACGCCAGTCGCTGATGCTAATTTAATAAGTACTAGTACTGTGGCTACTTCCACCACACCGGCAACCGGCCCAGTTCTAGTCGCGATGAAAACCAATAAAGGAGATATCACACTGGAACTTTATCCGGACCAGTCGCCCAATACAGTGGCCAATTTCGTTAAACTGGCTAAAAGTGGATTTTATGACGGGACCTTGTTCCATCGGGTGATTAAAGATTTTATGATTCAAGGCGGTGATCCATTAACTAAATCCCAGCCCAAAAACTGGAGCGTGCATGGTACTGGTGGTCCGGGTTATACTTTTGCGGACGAAATCAATGATATTAAACTGGAAGAAGGAGTACTGGCTATGGCCAACTCCGGACCCAATACCAACGGTTCGCAATTTTTTATTGTAACGGCTAAGGCGACCCCTTGGTTGGATGGCAAGCACACGGTTTTTGGTCGGGTAACTAACGGCATGCGTGTCGTGCGCGATATTGAAAGCGCCGCCACCGGTCAAAATGACCATCCCTTAGATGATATAAAGATTTTGTCGGTAAAGGTCAAGTAGAATAGTTAAAGATAATTTGTCTCAAATTCAGTCCAAGAGATCTCGTTTCGGCCTTCGGGGAGGACGCGGTCGATTTTAAGCTCGCTGTTAACTAGCCGCGCTTTTTTAATGAGAACGCGGAAAGGCTGGCTATTATTGTTTACCCTGTTAGAAGCCTCCCTCCCGCCAGAAACGGGACGGCTACTGCCGCCAAGGGGCGACTTGCTTCTAACGGGGTGAATGAAAAAATAAGTACCAGGCCACGGTGTAAAGGCCCGAATTTTACGGTAATTTAATTTCGGATCGTCATTCAAATTTATTTGCCCATCAGTTTTGGCTATTTTTCTAGTGTAAGTGGCCTGGCTATGATCTTGTTCCTTCGGAATGATTTTACCCGCCAAATAATCCTCAATTTTGGCTGCCAATAATTTAGCTCCCGCTTCCGCTAGTTTGTCACGCAATTCTTCATAATAGGGCTGCCCAAGAGCCAGGCTAATTTTAGTTTGAGCGATAATCGGACCATGATCCATTTCGGCATCCACCTTGATAATGGTGACGCCAGTGGTGTTGTCGCCACTCAAAACGGCACTTTCTAAAGGGGTGGCACCGCGATATTTGGGCAAAAGCGAAGGATGGATGTTGAGCGTGCCATATTTGGGTAAATCCAGAATTGTTTGCGGAATGATTTTGCCGTAAGAAGCCACTAAAAATAGCTGATAGCTCCGAGCTTTTAGCTGGCAGGACAATTCAGGATCTTTTAAATTGGCGGGTTGGATAAATTTGATATTATTTTCTATGGCCCATTTTTTAACTGGTGGGGGAATCAAAACCATTTTTCGTCCCTTCGGTTTATCGGGCATAGTAACGACAAGCGCCGGCTGGAAACCGGCATCTTTTAAGCTGGCTAAAAATTTCACCGAAAATTCATCTGTACCGAAGAATACGAAACTTAGTTGTTTGCTTAATTTATCCATTTAAAAAAAAGTTACAAATAGTGAATTATGAATAAAAATAACTTCATATTTTTACAATCCATTACTCATGATTCTTATTAAATTACGAAACTCGTTGAGGCAGAGACTTTTTAGGGGGCGTACCCTAAACAGTCTACTGCCGAAAAAGAGTTTCGTAATTCAAGACACTTCAAGGATTTTGCGGTTTCATCTCTCTTAAATTAGTGGCCTTGTCTATAAATAAAATACCGTTTAAGTGGTCCATTTCGTGCTGAAAGATTTGGGCTAAAAGGCCGGAACTGTTTTTGCTGAATTTATTCCCCTTTGTATTATAAGCTTCTATTGTGATCTTGTCGGCACGCTTAGTCTCCCCATAAAACCAGCG
>JBBUAE010000069.1:8239-15369 GCA_038061005.1 Patescibacteria group bacterium
TAGAGATTTTTTTGATGACCGGATTGATATAAACCTGATTTGGTTGCCACTCGTTACCCCTTTTGGGAAGGGCTTTTCCGGAGACAGTGAAAATTCGCAACGGTACGCTGATCTGGGGCGCGGCAATGGCTACCCCATCAAAACAGGCATCTAATGCTTCGTTCATATCCTGCAAAATTTTGGCGATTTTATCGCTGTCGATGTCTTCCACCTTAACCGGAACGGCGATTTGGCGCAGAACGCGACTATTCCTTTGCACAATCTTTTTTGTCATTCTCTTATTTTATTACAAAATACTCTCTGGTTCAACGTCAACAATCCAGTCCGGCGACAAGGACTTAAGTTCCCCTAAAAGGTTCTGGTCTATCCATTGAGCTGGGGTTAGTTTAATAAGTAAATGCATCCGGTAACAGTTTTTTATCCGGGGAGTAAAAGCCGGGAAGATCGTTGGATGATAATCAATTAACTTGTCTCTTAAAGTTTCCATCTTAGCCACTACTTCCTTCTCTATTCCTTCGTAAGTGATTTTTATGAGCACTTTAAACGGGGGGTAACCAAATTTCATCCTTTCTTCTATCTCTTCCCGATAAAAATCCAACAGGTTACCTTTAATGGCATAAGAAAAAACTTTTTCACTCGGGTTTCTGGTTTGAATCACAAAACGCCATTCGGCAAAGCGCCGTAATTTCAAAATTACATTGAATATTTTTTCACTGATACGGAAATCCGGCAAAGCAAAAATAGAATCAATGGCAACCAGTGCCACGGTATCTATTTTTTCGGTCAAAAAACTTACTGCCATCTCGGTGGCTAGCAGAATAGCCGCACCTTTGGTATCGTAAAACTTGCCGGCTATTTCTTGCCCCTTTTTGCTATTTTTAATGGTCGTGCTGTCTAACTTAAAAATAAGCGAGTCGGGATACGTGTCTTTAATTTCTTCCTCCACTTTATCAATCCCAAAACCCAACAGAGCCAGACGCCAGCTCCCGCAATTGGGGCAACGATCCTCCACCTCCTTAGTTAGGCCACATTTGTGACAAATATAAATATATGGTTGGTCTGTTTTGCCTTCCGCTAAGCGATGTAAAACCAACGGACTCTGGCAGCGTTCACAGTGGACAATGGTACCGCAATCATTGCAGGCGGTATTGGGGGCCACTCCTTTGCGTCCACTATAAATTAAAATCTTCTTTTTATTATGCAGAGAATCACTAATGATTAATTTAAGATTGTCTGATAACGCCGTCAGATTTTTCTGCGTGGCATCTTTAGTGATACCGTTCGGAATGATAATTTGCTCGGCCTCGGAGAACGAGCGGTATTTAAGCGGAGAGAGGGCGGTGTATTCGCCTTTTTCGGTTTTGAAAACGGACTCGGATCTAATCACCAGATCGCCGTAAATCAAACGAGCGTGCCACTGGTCGGCCAAGAACTCGCTAAAAATTCTAAAGTCAATAAAAGGGCGAGACAAATCTTTGTAGGTAGAAGAATTTTCTTTCTCCATGATGATGGTTTTAATGTCGTGGCGGGGGAGAGATAAAAACAAAGGGGTAGCGATAATTAATAAGGGATGCTTGGATGTTACCGCTTTGGTCCAAGAGGCCAGCAGCACCTTTTTGGGTAAATTATTCTGCAAAATAACGGTAAAATCTTTAATGCCTTTATCAAAGGCCTCAGCCGCTTTAGCCGCCTCCGTGGCAGTCGGCAAGCACATAAAAACCGAATTTTTTTTAGCGAACGATTCCCGGATCAGACTTTTATAATAACCAATTCTTTCCGTGTCTTCCTCTTGGATAATAAACTTATTTAGTTTTACCACGTTATCATCTGTTTGGACTGAAATGTTTATCTCAACATTGGGCACTAATAACTCTTCACTCATTTCCTCCAGAATGATTTTTGGGGTCACGCTTTTAATAACTTGTCCCAGATTGGTGGCAAAATAATCGGCCGTTTGCTGGCAGGCGGTAATAAACTCCGGCAAAAACAAACGACGAGTTTTTACCTTCAGAACTTTTTTTAGCGAGTAATCAGCCCTTTTAATTTCTGATTTAACGTTGCGGATATTTTCGATGCCAATAACCATAGCATCTATTTGGCGGTTTTTGATCGGCACCACCACGATAGAGCCCAAGGTAACATCTTGAGCGCTGAAGTAGATCAAGCTCTCCTTAAAAACTCCCTTATTGATGGGTGTAACAGTGATGATGTCCATGGTAAAAGTGCTTTAAGTATACGATATTTTCCCCACTCCGCAATTAGCCCGAAAAGACTCACCCGTACGTTCAGTACGGGCGAGCTCTCGCAACCATAGTGATATGCAGGATGGAGATAACTAGAGTTATATAAACACAATGTGTAAGAAAGCCATATAAAACAGTGGATATCTCCTTTTATACATTAACAGATGTTAATGTATAATGATGGAGTTATGAAAGCAAATTTCGTCTCCACAGCCGAAGCCGCGAAAATACTTGGTGTCAGCCGGATAACAGTTTTTAACAAGATAAAAACAAATAAAATTCCAGCCATAAAAATTGGGCGGAATTTTGTAATAAGGAAAGATGATGTGCTTAAAGTGGTCGAAGAGTTGCTGACTAACGGGCAGAAAAGAAGCGCGATTAGAAAGATCGTTAAACACCATCAGACGAAAAAAGCTCGCCGAGAACTCCTTTTGAGTCCAACTTTTACTTCACCGTCTTTTTCCATCTTATCTCCGCCTCATCGCGCGCTCCTAACCATGACGAAAAGGATTCTTCTGCCTCTATCCAGCCTGATCTTATTCATCGCTCTCTTTGGGGGTTTACGTAACCTGCCTTTAGCTGTTGGTTATTTAGAAAAACAAGTTGGACGTTTAGCTACCGCCCCACAGTCTTTGTTTCAAGCTAAACCAGTTTGGGAGTTAGCACCATTTACGGCCAAAGCTTCTACCATAAAAATAATTTTAACCCATAAATTGATAGCATGGTGGCAAACGCTAGCCAATCAAACCCTGGCTTATTCGGAAGAGGTTCGTCGTTGGGCCGAGAGCAGTTTAGCTAACTTGAAAACTATATGGTCGCCAACTCTTCCTAGAGCCTCACAAAAACTGGTTGCCCAAGCCGTTGTCATCCCGTTGAATTTAACAACAATAGAAAAAATTACGGCCCAAATGGCAACTGGTAAAATTGTTGACCAGTGGGAAATTAACCGCTTAACTGGCCTAAAAATTTATTCCCGGCTGGCCTACGCCTCTATCAATCAAATTAGATGGTACGGCGGGCATCTGGCCGACAGGGCCACGACAGTTCCTCAGGCCGGCCAGCTAGTGTTATCCTACGCATCCTCCTACGTTACAGGGACTGGCATTATTTTGGTCGATTCTTTGGATCAAAGTCGCTTGAAATGGAGAAACTTTATTACTACCAACAAAAGGCAGGTTGCCTCGACCTATGTGGCTCTTTCTCTCTGGCCGGATAATTTCCACCAAGGCACGGCCAGATTAGCTATGGTTGGGGTGGCGACTGGTAATGGAATCGAGCAGAGGTGGCAAAGCTTCTTTACTTCCAACCAGCAAAAAATCTTAGCCGTCGATGCTTATCTGACCATCTCCAAAGAACGGCTATTCAACACAGCTTCCCTCAACTTGGCTTTGGCGCGTGTCTCGGCTGAAAAACAGATTACGCGCCAACTCTCCCTGACTCGGAGCGTTTGGTATCATTTAACAGCTCCAATTACCGCTAACTTAATTAGGGGTAAATTAGCTCTGGCCGATTCTTTAGATCTAAACCGCGTATTTTGGCAAAATCTTGTCTTAGGAGGCGAACAAAAAATTATCATTGCTTCTTTCTCCTCGGCGCAGTCTTGGCAGAGTGATGTTGAAACCAGCTTGGCTCTAATTATATCTTTAGGTTGGAAGTCCGAAAATTTGGCTAAAAATAATTGGTTGGCTGTCTCTGATTCGTGGCACGAGTCTTTCAAAAACGGGATCAACCATTTAACCCGAATGGGAATGGAGACAAAAAATCTAGCTGGCAATGGTCTGGGGACGGTGTCTTCTTGGCGGCGGAATATTACTCAAAGTTTTGCCGGTCTGGCTTCCACTCCAATGCGGGCAAAAAATTGGGCGACTCAAAAACTGACTACCGTCGTCTCAAGTAGCCATAATCAAGTCACCAAAGCGGTTAATAATCTGGTGCTGGTTAAAAATGATTCCCAGCAGATTTTTATGGCCGGACAACAGTTAATCCTAAAGACTTTCGCTCGGGCCGGAATGCTAAGTCAATCGACTAGCGCGTGGTTAGGAGCTCATAACCTAAATTGGTTGGCGCTAGGAGTAAATACCCAAAAAAGATTAGTAACGGCTTATTCCTCCTTTAATTATTCTTGGCACAATATTCTAACTAAGAGTGTGAGTAATCTAGCTATGATTAAATCCGGAATGGTTAATTGGTCGGCTAGTCGCGCTGTGCTCCTAAAGAAACAGCAGGGAAAATTAGATAAAGCCGCTAGTCTAGCCAAGATAAATACAACTCACACTTGGCAAACCGCTAATGTCAAAATAAAGCTTGCTGCCGAGAATACCACTCTCGGGGTCAAAACTACGGGCGTCCGGCTCTCTAATTGGGTTGGGTATGAAGGAGAATCCATCCATGACACCTATGATGGTTTGGTATCCGTCACGGCTCGGGCGGCGGTTAATTTGGGACATACCTTAGCGGCCTTAACCCGCCAGGCCGATCAAGAAATATCTCTGGCCGGACAAACTCTAGCTGCTAATTTGGTTTATGTCGGGAAGCAAACAACCCGGCTGGCCGCTACCAATGTGGCCTCGGTTCACCAGGGTTACGCTGACTCTTTGAGTGATTCTGCTCTCATCGCTCTAGGGGTGGCGGGAAAAATGATAGCCAGTGGTTATCAGACCAAAGAATTGATGAGCTTCACTACTTTGACTTTAGCCCAAAAACTGCTAGCCGCTCGAAGTGCTATGATTATCACGGCCGAACAGCAAGTTCATTTCTCGGCTGGCTGGCTGGCTAAAACTGCGGTCGAGCTTGATCAAGAAATAAGGTTGACTCTTGGGCGTTATCAAGCGGCGACACAATTGGCTGGGGTCAACTTTCGGGCCACCTTGAGCCAAACCGGTATTCGCTTAGGATTAATAGCCAAAGATACTCTGTCGGCCTATCGTTCTGGTAGCACGGCAACCACCCAAAGTTTTAATCAATTAACCACTGTCTTTTACTTAACCGGCGATAAATTATCCACCAATGTTCAGCAATCTTTATCCGCTAAAATAGCTACCAATGTGAGCGAACCACTTGCTCGTTTAAGGGAGCAAGGAGTGGCGACGGCCGGACAGATAGACAATGGCTTTCTTCTCTGGTACGAAGAATATATTTTGAGGTGGTGGAATAGGGTGGCTGACATTTTCTATCATACCGGCCATAACGCTTTGGCCTCGTGGTCCGACTTTATCCACGGCCGCCAGAAACAAACCGTTGGAGTGGCCGTTAACTCCGATCTTAAAGACCAAATCAAGCAGGAAGTAATGGATGAAATTAAACAGCAAATGACCGGCGCGGCCAGCCAAACAGTATTCAATCAAGTGACCGGAGCGTCCGGAAATCAAACTACCGGTCTGGTGGTTATTCCCGAGTCTGGCACACCGGCTCTAAATGAATTAGAAAAACAGCAAATCCAAAGGGCCTTCTCTGATAAAGTGGTTATTTATTTGGATCGGGGTGGTAAAACTGGTGTCATTCAACCTGTCTTCAAAAATTCGGTCGGCAACCGCTATCTCTTTATCTTAACCCCCATTAGCAATCAATAATTCCTGCCATGTCTAAAAAACAAACATTACTCCTCAGCGGTTTATGGTTTCTCGCCTCCGTGGCTGTCTTTCCTGGCGGTGTCGAGGCGGCTCCTCTTCCGACCCCGGGAATGTTCGCCGTCTCGCCAACCAGGAATGAAATTCGCTTGAATCCGGGCGAAAGCACCATTAAAAATATTTATATCACTAACAAATTAGGGCGGGATGCCGATTTTAAAATTGAAATTGAAGATATTTCTGGCACGAAAAATTTGAGCCAGGTAATTGCTTATTACGGCACTGGGCTGGGACCCTATTCCATCAAAAATTATGTGATAGTTAATGATAGCGTTGTTAATGTTCCTGCCGGGGGGACTAAGGCGATTCCTATTATGATTTCTCTGCCCAAAAACGCTAAACCTGGCGGTTTCTACGGAGGTGTATTTTTTTCGGTTGTTAATAACGCCCAAACAAGTGGTGGCGCAAAAATTATTAACCGCCTTGGTTCCCTCTTGTTTTTGCGGGTTAAGGGAGAAGTGATGGAAAAGGGAGAAGTCAAAATCTTCAACATTATCGGTGGCCGGCACTATTTATTTACCAACAATCCGATTGATTTTCAAGTTGTTTTTGCTAATACGGGAAATATTTATTTAAATCCTTACGGCGTGGTGGAAATTAAAAATGCCAAAGGGCAAGTTTTAGAGAATTACACCATAGATCCCTGGTTTGTTTTTCCTGATTCGGAACGGGCTCGCCAAATTCACTGGACTCATAAATTTTTGGTTGGTCGCTACACTGCCTCCCTACTTCTTAATGTCGGTTATACTGAAAACCATACCGAAACTGCCAATTGGGACTTTTGGATTATCCCGTGGTGGATAATCGTCTTAGCAGCTGTCTCAGTTATTTTTATTATTATTGTTTTGTTTAAAATGATTGCCAAATTTAGAAATTTAACGAGCGGATGATGAGTGAACAACTATAAATTTCTTAACCCTGTTGAGTAAAAATTGCCAAGCAATTTTAAAATCCTAGCGGATTTTTACTCAACAGGGTGATGATTTTGAAAAACTCTCTGTGCTCGCTAACAAAATCTATCATGATCACGATCAAAAAAATAAATCAATTTTCTTTCCTAGCTATTCTTTGTCTGGCTGGGCTCGGTTATTTTACCCTTGTCTCCTTAGTTTATGGCTCTGTGGCTTCTAGCACTAATTACGCTATCCAAGTTGATAGCCTTAACTTTGGCGGTGTGATATCCACCTCTTCTACCTACAAAATTGAAGATACTCTTGGTGAGTGGTCAATCGGAGAATCTTCCACCACTGCTAATATTTTA
>JBBUAE010000069.1:15379-15687 GCA_038061005.1 Patescibacteria group bacterium
AGCCGGTTATCAAGCCCTGTTTTTTGACGCTTATCTGTCCATTACCGACGCGGCGGCGGTAACGCTTCTGCCGGCGATCAACGGCGTGGGGGCGACGACACCAGCCGAAGGATCGACCTCGTGGACGGTGACTACCAACAATCCCGCCGGTTATGCTTTGTATGTCAAAGCCGCGGCTTCGCCCGCCTTAATCTCCGGCGCCAATTCCTTTGCCAACTATGTTCCCAGCTACTCCTACCCCGATTTAGACTGGTCCATTCCCGTGAGCTCTGCCAGTTTTGGTTTTTCCCCGACCGGCAACGATATCG
>JBBUAE010000070.1:0-3918 GCA_038061005.1 Patescibacteria group bacterium
GAGGTAGTGGTTGGGAGCGCGGTGGCGGTCGGCTTTCTGGTGGGGGCGGGGGTAGCCGCCCCAGAGGTTCTCGGCAAAGGCCGCCCGGTGGGAACTGGGGTTTTATTGGGTGAGGAGCTGGTAGAAATATTGATCCGGCTAGAAGTCGCTTGATGGAGCGCTGATAAGGCATCCTTACCAAGAGGAGCAAAAGGATTATCTCGTCCACTATCAATAGCCGGTAACGGTTGACTAAAATCCTCCAAAGCATCCATAAAGATCGGATTATTAAAAATAGAGTGATCCCCCTCGAAATCCACGCTGTTAATACTGGCTAATAATTGTCTAAATTCATCAGCTGGGCTACTGGTGGCGAAATCGGTTGACCCGACGGCCACTACCGCTACTCCACCAACGGGGACCTGATCAGGATTTGCGCTGGTGAAATATTGATAACCAAAATAAATAATAACAATGATGATTGCTGTGATTGTAAGATTGACGATTGTTTTGGAAGACATGGATAGGTTCTATCTTAGCCAATAAGTTTTTAAGCCGACATTATAAGTATAAATTCCATTATCGGTCGAGACGAAGGATAGGGAGGTCAAATCAATGATGCGTAAACTATGAGATAAGTTGATGACAAAACTTTTGAACGCTTCGTAAGTCCCCGTGACAGAAAAAGACAGGTAGACGCTCCCTACCCCACTGGGAGCACTAGAGATCGTTGGCGGTAAAGTGGCCGCCGACCTTCCACCCGCCGCATTTTGTTTGGTCAGGTCTGCGTCCGTGCTGATTTTAACATCCTTGATACTCATCCCGCTTTTACGGGCTATATCATTAACATTTATAATCAACTGAATATTATCCACATTCCCCGGCAATAAGGTATTTAATTTAGCCAGTTGATCCGGAGTAAAGGAAATAAAAACTTGGTTAAGCTTCTGCACTCGTAGAGACAGCTGCCTGGCCGCCGTAATAGCTTCATTGAGAACGGCTTTTTTCTGCTTCAAAGCATTAATACCCCCCGCTGACTTGGTCATATCTTGGAGATTTTCCGCGAGGGGAGCTTTAATTACCATTTGATCAGTGAAGAAGTAAAAGAGAGAGGCAGCCAGAATAATATTTATTAAGGGTAAAAATATTTTCATGTGGTTATGGTGTCAGATTGTTTAAACTGAAAGATGAATACTTGAGGATGCTAGGAGCAGCTTGGAAACTAAGTTTAAAAGTAACATCCCCCCGATTGTTCAAATTTAAATCCGAAAAGACCGGATTAATTATACCCTTAGCATTGTTTAAATCTTTTTCCTGCACCGCTACATCTTCATAACTGGAAGCGATGCCCTCCAAATTAATACTGACGTCTTTAATATCTAAGCGGGTGAAGCGAACGGTTTTTAAAGTATACTGACTTAAGAGATTAAATAACGGAATCATTGTCAAATGCCTATCTAGGACGGCGGTGGCTTTTTTCATTTTATAATCAAGCTTGGCCATTTGTTCTAGCCGTGAGCTTTGTAAACGATCTCTTTCCACCGTCAGAGATTCAGACAAACCACACTGGCGATCAATGGTTGCTCCGGTGATGGAGGGATCGGTATTGGGTTGAATGGAAGAACCAATCTCTTGGCAAGGACTATAGATTTCATTCTGCAACATCATTTTGTAAGCATAGGTACCTCCGGCAAACAAAACAGATAGGAGAAGAACAATAAAAGATAGGACGGAAAACAACCCAATGGCTCCCCCACTATTTACTGGCGGGGGTTTAGCCGTGACTACTTGTTTGGGAATGAATGAGGTTTGGATTAAATTATCCATAACATTTTATATTATACAAAATTTTCTAGAATCTGTCTCAATAATAATGACTAGCCAGAAGATTAAAATTCTGTAGCGAAAATTGCCAAACGCGAGAAGAGCGAGATTCCTCTCTTGACGAGCGGCTGGTAATTTGTAGCCAGAATTTTAATTTTTTGGCAGTCAAGCGGTGTAATTTAATTCTGTTGTTAACCAAATTCATTTTTAGCGTTTATTATTGAGACAGGTTCTCATTACAAATCTTGCAATTCACGCAAAGAGAGTCCAATCGCGACAGCAAAAGATGGTCCGGCTTCGCGCAACACATTTTCCATAAACGCCGGTGTTTCTACTTTATCAAATGGCGTTCCGATCTGGACCGGTATGTCAATGCTTTTCTTAGCCAAATCATACAGCCCTTTAAGTTGCACCCCACCGCCAATCAAAATGATCTTATCCACCGACCGAGTATATTTTTTTTGATAGTTGATGATTACTCTATCTACCTCGGAAAAAATGTACTCCACGATCGGGCTGATAATCGGCTGGACTTCTCCGGCCTCACTGATCTGCTCCACCAAGCCAACTTGTCTCTTGATTTCCTCGGCTTTGGCAAAAGAAACATTGAGCGAACGGGCGAGAGCGGTCGTAATGTCTTGCGATCCCTTATTAATCGTGTGGGAAATTCTGACCACGCCGTAATCAACAATGGCTACCTTGGTAGTACCCGCTCCGAGATCAACAATCGCCGTCGCCGACAAGTCATTTCTCATTACCGACCGAATGGCACTAAAGGTCTCTATTTCAAAAAAATCCATCATCACACCCAGGCGCTGTGCCACGTCTTCATAGAGTTTGGCCGTATCTCTATGGATGGCTGCTACCAATACTTCTACCCCTTTGCGGCCGGTTTTATTTTGGTCATCGTAGACCGGGGAGGCATCCTCGCGCTCGGGAATAACCCACCAATCCAAGAGCACTTCGCTAATTGGCACGGGAACATATTTCCTGGCCTCTAGTGGCACGACATCAGACAGTTCGGCGTCATTTAATCTAGGCAATTCCAGTGCCATTAAGAGACTGGAGCGGAGCGGGATAGACATCACGATGGATTTGGTCGTCACACTGGCTTCGGTAAAAAGATCTTTGGTAATTTCTACTATTTTATCGGCGGCCAAATTGACTGATTGGCCAATGGCCATGCCGACATACGGGCCAGTGGCTAATTCACCATAAGTTTCCAAAATCGCCCGTCCTTTTTCTTTCCGTAATTGAATAACCTTGATGGATGAGGAGCCGATATCTAGAGCGGCAATACTGCCTTTTGTTTGTGAAAGATCTGCTTTGCCAAAACCAAATAGACGGGAAAAGGGGTTGTCCATATCATGACATTTTAATTAAAGTTAATTATAGCATAGTATTAAGCAAACAAGTGGATAAAAAGTGAATAGTCATTTTGAATTACGAAACCCTTGCTCGGCACAACTTTTGGTAGAGCACGCATATTTTCTTGCTAAAATTTTCCTCGTGCTCCCTGCCTCGCCGGCAGGCGGGGCGCCAGCCGCGCCTGCCTGCCGGCAGGCAGGCTCGCAAGTCTCTGCCAAAAGTGTGCCTTCGCGTAGTTTTGTAATTCAAAATGGCAGAAAAAGGGAAGAGAGGAAGAAAAATACAAAAATAATAAAATGAATTCGCTAAGAAAATTCTATCAAGCAATCTTAGACATTCTGTATCCAAAGAAGTGTGTGCATTGTGGGGTGGTTGGCGCTTATCTTTGCGACGCCTGTTTAACCCGTTTGCCGTTAAAAACCAATTATTGGGAGGAGGGGCTTTTGACTTTGTTTGATTATGAACAGCCGGTCGCCAAAAAGCTGATTTGGCTGTTGAAATATAAGGGAGTTAGGGATGTAGCTCCCCTGTTAGCCGACCTAATCTATGAACATATTATTGAGGATTTAGCCGAAGTTGAGCAGTTTTCTCCGGCAACGGGAAAAATTTTTATCGTGCCCGTCCCCCTCTCGCGGCAACGTGAGAAACAGCGCGGTTTTAATCAGGCCGAGGAATTGGCTAAGCATCTGGTTGCCAAAGATGAAAAATTATTTTACTTAGAGAGTGATAATCTGATTAAAATCAGAG
>JBBUAE010000071.1:0-8593 GCA_038061005.1 Patescibacteria group bacterium
ATGACGGTAATAATGGCAACGATAATCCGGAGGGAAATATTAGAGACGCGGAAGTGAAGTAACGGAGAATGAATCCCGTAGTAGAAAATGACATTGTAACTATATATTGCTACTTCAGGAAAAACACAAAAATTTTAGATTTTTAGCGAAATTAATTTAAGGGTGGTAAGATTGTCTCGTTGCTAGAGCAATAATGCCATTTCTCACTACAGGATGAAGGATTACTACGAAATTTTAGGAGTCAAAAAAGACACCCCCAAAGAAGAAATCAAAAGGGCGTTCCATAAATTGGCCCATAAATATCATCCCGACAAAAAAGGCGGCAATGAAGCCAAATTCAAGGAGATTAATGAGGCCTACCAAGTTTTAGCGGATGACACCAAACGCGCTCAATATGACCGCTTTTCCGCCCAAGGCGGACCAGCCTCGGGCTGGGGGGCAAACGGCTTTCAAGGCGGTTTTGGCAGTGATGGGTCCGGCGGCTGGGATTTTTCCGGCTTCTCTGGTGGAAACGGCCAAGGAGTGGAGTTTGATTTGGGCGATATCTTTGGAGAATTTTTTGGCGGGGGGGAGAGAGCAAAACAGTCGCGGATGAAACGAGGACGGGATATTTCCGTGGACATCCAAATCTCTTTTTACGAATCAATTTTTGGCGCCGAAAGAAACGTCCTAATTTCTAAAATCGGAGTTTGTGATACTTGTAAGGGTGGAGGAGCGGAACCTGGCACCAGTAACCAAAAATGTCCAACCTGCAACGGTCGCGGTCAATTAAATGAAACCAAAAAATCTATTTTTGGTACTTTTACCTCGGCTCGCGAATGTGATACTTGTTATGGCCGAGGAGAGATAGCGGAGAAAGCTTGCCACACCTGCAATGGTGCCGGTGTGCTGAAGAAAAACGAAGCAATTAAAATTGTCATTCCCAGCGGCATTCAAAATGGGGAGATGATTAGATTGGCAGGCAAGGGTGAAGCCGTACCCCATGGCGTGTCTGGTGATCTCTACGTCAAAATCTACTTAGAGAAAGATCCCACCTTTCATCGCGACGGCCACAATCTAACCATGAATTTGGAAGTTAAACTGACGGCCGCGCTGTTGGGGGCGGAATATAAAATTACCAGTTTAGACGGAGAACTGACGATTAAAATTCCAGCCGGCATCTCTTCGGGAGATATTTTACGCGTTCACCATAAAGGGGTCCCGATTAAAGGAGGTAAGCGGGGAGATCTGTTAATTAAAATTATCGTTAAAATTCCCAATAAATTATCTAAAAAAGCCGAAGGTCTAGTTGCTGATTTACGGCAAGAGGGGTTATAGCAATAGATAAAAAAAGAGCTAGTGGAAACTTTCTACTAGCCCTTAAAATACTCAAAGTCCGATTTCTTAATCAGCCAGAGGGTTGCCACTTTTGAGCATCTTCTGTCCCTAATCTTTTTTCGGCGCGGTCGAGAGCGATAAGCAACTGGCGCTTAAGATAGACAGCCTGCTCCGGGTACATCCTCCCAATGTCATCCGCCAGCGGAAGATAGTGATCGCGAGTTTCCCGAATTTTGCGCTCCCTTTTTTGGAGCAAGCAGTTATCAAGAGTACGTACATTGTGCAAACGGTCGGCCATTTTGACGATCTTCTCATCCACGCGGCAGCTTGTAATACGGGCGAAATAAGCTTGATGCCGTTCGTCGTCGCTCCCAAAGCGCGGATCGTTCCGCTTTGGCTTAGTCACATTTTGGACGATTTTGGCGACCCGTTTGCCAAAGATGAGAGTTAACGCTGCCTCATTCAAAATCGGGCTGTCCTCCAGCATATCATGCAAGAGCTCGCTTACCACCAAATCAACGTCGGTCACCCCTAGTTCATCCACTAAAATAAGAGTGGCAGCCACCAGATGATTGAAGTAGGGCTCGCCGTTGTCGCGAGACTGTTCGCTGTGGCCAAATTCGGCCAGAGCATAGGCGAGCTTGATTTTTTTCATCTCGGTCGGGCTGACTTTGAGCTCAAAGCGCTTAAGGAAGTCTGCTTCGCTCGGTGAGCTACCCGCTTTTCGCTTGGCCGTTTTCATATTGGCGGCCTCCTTTCGGATGAAATGGAAAGAACAAATCTTTGCGCTTAACCCTATCATTTTTTATATTTGCCCGCAAGAAGTCACTCCGCTATCTCTTTTTTAGGGGGTTGCGAGGCTGACGAGCCGAGCACTTCAGGATTTTTTAATCTTCAAAAAATCCGTACCCTAAAAAAGAGATGGCGGAGTGACGTTTGATTTTTACGGTCTTTTCGCCTAGAATGATAACTATGGAAAATTTGCCTCCTCAATATTCGCCAGCCGAAACCGAATGGAAAATCTACCAAAAATGGCTGGCCAGCGGATTTTTTAATCCAGATAATTTACCCGGGAAGCGGACTAAAAAATTTACCATGATGATTGCTCCGCCTAATATTACCGGCTCGCTCCACATTGGTCACGCGCTGGAAAACACCATTTCCGATACCCTCGTGCGTTATCATCGAATGAAAGGAGATAAGGTTTTGTGGTTGCCGGGCACGGATCATGCCGGCATTGCTACCCAGAATGTGGTGGAAAAAGACTTGAAAAAGCAGGGCTTGACGCGCCACGATTTAGGCAAGGAAAAATTTTTAGAGAAAATTTGGGAGTGGAGAGAAAAATATGGCGATATTATTTTGGACCAGCTGAAAACTCTCGGCTGTTCTTGTGATTGGTCGCGGACCCGCTTCACTATGGATCCCGAGTATCAGGAGGCGGTTAAAGCGGCCTTCTTCCACTATCAAGAGAAGGGGCTGATTTACCAAGGCGAGCGGGTCATTAACTGGTGTATCAAAGATCAGACAGCTTTATCAGATCTGGAATTAGAGTACGTAGAAGAGAAATCCAAACTCTGGTATTTTAACTACCCAATCAAGGACAGCGATCAATTTGTGACTGTAGCTACCACTCGGCCGGAAACGATGCTGGGCGATATGGCCGTGGCGGTTAATCCGGACGATAGCCGATATCAGGAGATGGTAAGTAAAATAGTTATTCTTCCGATCATTAAACGCGAAATCCCCATCATTGCCGACTGTTTAGTGGATAAGGAATTTGGCACGGGAGCGGTTAAGGTCACGCCAGCTCACGATCTGGCCGACAGCGAGATGGCCTCTAGGAATAATTTGCCTTTCCTCAAGGTAATCAATGAAATCGGCCGAATCGTAAATGTGAGCGCGGAATTTGATGGTCTAAAATTAGCGGAAGCGCGCGCCAAAGTGTTAGCCGAGCTGCGCGAGCAAAATCTTTTAGTCAAAGAGGAAGAATTTACCCATAATATAGCTAAATGCTATCGTTGCAATTCTACCATTGAGCCCCTCCTGTCTAACCAATGGTTTGTCAAGATGAAACCGTTGGCCGCCAAAGCCCTAGCTGCCATTAAAAGTGGCGAGGTGAAGTACTATCCGCCCCGCTGGACGCCGGTAGCAGTAGATTGGCTAGAGAATGTCCGTGATTGGTGCATTTCCCGTCAAATTTGGTGGGGACATCCGGTGCCAATAGCGGGAAGCAATGATACTTTTGATACCTGGTTTTCCTCCGCTTTGTGGCCATTCGCGACACTGGGCTGGCCGAAAGCCACCGCGGATTTGAAAGAGTACTACCCGACCCAAATGATCACTTCGGCGCGGGACATTTTGCATCTCTGGATTTCTCGAATGATCTTTTCCGGTCTGGAATTCACGGGAGAAGTGCCGTTTAAAGATATAATCGTTCACGCTACCATTCAAACCAAAGACGGCAAACGGATGAGCAAGTCGTTAGGTACCGGCATTGACCCGCTGGAGATGATCAAAAAATACGGCGCCGACGGTACTCGCTTCGGCTTGCTTTATCAATCGTTTGAAAACCAAGAGATTCGTTTTAACGAAGACGCCTTGCTGATGGGCAAGAAATTTGGCAACAAGCTGTGGAATATCGCCCGCTATATTATGACTAATGTGGACATCGCCGTGCTTGCCTCTGTGGCAAAAGGGGAGCTGACTTTGGCCGACGAAGCAGGAGCAGAGTCGGCTAAACAAATTTTAACCAAGCTAAAAGAAACCATTCTGGTTGTTTCCAAGAATATTGAGATTTTTAATTTTGGCAATGCCACGCACGCCCTCTATGATTTTATTTGGCATGATTTTGCGGATGTTTATATTGAGGAAAGTAAAAAACAGCTCAAGGACGACACAAGCAAAGATAGCACAGCAAAAATTCTCGCTCACACTCTTGTCGCCATCCTCAAACTCCTGCACCCCTTTATGCCGTTCATCACGGAAGAAATCTGGAGCCAGCTCGGAGCGGACACAATGCTCATCATCACCCCTTGGCCGGAGAATTAGACCCTTTTTTGTTAGTCCTAGACAATAATGCTTGGCTGTTGTATACTAATATCGGGAAAAACTAATTGTCTTAGTTTTTGCACGGCAGCTCTTTGAAAGGAGGGTGTTTTAATGAAACAGCCTTCGTTTATTGTCCTCGAGGGATTAAATGGAGTAGGTAAAACAACTATAAGCAAGCTACTGGTTGAACGCCTAAATGGCATTTATATCACTACCCCATCCTCAATATTCCAAACGGGGAGAGTGTTGGTAGACAAAAGTGCTGATCCGATAGCTCGCTTTCTGTTTTATCTTGCCGGAGTCTATCAGACCTCAATTGAAATTGCCGAGATTATTGGTTCTGGGCAGACTATTGTCTGCGATCGATATTACCACTCTACGGTCTGTAGTAATCGAGCTGCAGGGCTCGATGTCGAGATTCCTCAATTTGTAAATCTCATTCAACCGGACTTCACCTTCCTTGTTACTTGCGAACAAAATATTCGTTTATCTCGCTTGTCCAAGCGTGGAATGGGTATAAATGATATTCGCGAGAGAAAAGATGATATTGAACAGCGTACGGTTGAGGAGTTTCGCAAGTTTAGGTTAATCGAAGTTGATAATACTATCAGTAGTCCTATCGTGGCAGTTGAGGCAATCATAAAGATTATTGGGGGGTAGATTTATTTACTCCCCAATAGTCAAACTATATAATAAAATCTAATGGAAGAGAAGTATAACTTTTATTTGGATAATGTTTTTAGAGAAAAAACAGATTATATCGGATATACTTTTGATGTTTACAAAAAAATATATGATTTACCGCTAATCAAATACACAGGCGATGTTTCAGAAGAGCTCTTCGAATATGTCCTAAAACGAAAATATTTTATTTTACTTGCTCTTTATGACCAAGACGGGAGGATATATCTTGAAAGGAACATACAAGAACACCTCTGCTGGTCCTTACCGGGTGGTAGCATATTAAAAAATGAAGATATACATTCTGCCGTCAGGAGGATATCAAAAAATATTATAGAAGATGAAACTTCTAAAGTGTCATTGGGGGAAATAGAGCCAATCGCTTTTGTAGAAAATGAATTTATTTATGGTGAAAAATCTTATAAACATTATGGAATTGCCTTTGCCGCTCGTTTACGTAATAAAGATGACTTTGACAAAACCAATGCGCAGGGTCGCTTTGTGCAATTAAATGAAAAGGAGATCGAAAATATCAATCGTTACGCAAATAAAGAGGTTGCTAAGATTTGCAATCAACATATACACAAATTTAAAACCTTACCACTGGAAGAGGAAATATCAACAAATGAAAAATACCATTTCAGATATTTGATTCACAATTCCATCATCAAGAGATTTATTCTCACCCCCTTTCTGAAGAAAAAGAAACAGTTCGTAGACCTTGTTAACCTCTTAATAGATAAACCATCTTCGTTTATAGATATTTCTTGCGGGGATAGTAATATCGTTGGAGATTTATATAATTTGAATGATTTTAATTACCTCGTGGCTAACGATATAAGTTGGGGTCAGATAAACACAAAACAAAGTGATGGTAAAAAAATCTTATTTACTAACCACAATGCCTCATATCTACCGTTTAAAGATGACAGTTTTGAGACCGCCTTTTGTGCCAACACCCTTCATCATATCCCCAGTCGTGAAGAGCTGCTTGGTTTGCTTGAAAATTGCCTGCGTATCGCCAAGAGAATTGTATTTATTGAAATAGAGAAACCAAAAGATACCGGTATTATTCCGCATATTTTGAATAAATATTGGTATATCGGCTTCCTAAAAGATGTTGGTGGATCGTATTTCACTAAAAAAACCTTTAAATCGGTAATAAATGATTTTTATAAAGGTAAAGCATCTATAGAATTTCAGGAATTCAAAAATATTCAAGGCAGATATTTGATCGCGGTGGTTACAAAGAGCCCAGAGTACAATAAAGGAAATAAGATAGAAGTGGAAGGAAAGTATCTGTTAGAAAATAGAGAAAACCTTATAAACAGATTAGCTGGCCTTGGTTTTTCTCTTCGTGAAACAATTACAGAAAGAGATGAATATTTCACTGATATTAATGGTACCTTTGTTAAAAACAGAACCTGTTTAAGAATTAGAACAGACGGCAAATCAAGTGAGATTACATTCAAGGGGAAATCACCAGTTCTTTCTGGCTCATACTCCAAGATAGAACATAATGCCCAAATTAACAGCAACCAAAACAAAGAAATCAAAGATATTCTGAAATCACTAGGATATCACAAATATGTTACGGTAAATAAGAATCGGGCAACTTTTACTAAACATCTTGAGAATTTCGATCAAAATATTTCAGTTGATGAATTACAGGGTATAGGATCGTTTGTTGAATTGGAGATATTAGCCGATCATCAAAAATGGATAGGGAAGGAGGCAACACTAAATGACACCCTTGATAAATTAAAGAGGGAAGTTGGCGCTGAAAATTTTACAGAAGCTAATTTGCCCTATAGAGATTATTCTGCTAAATATTTATCCGAACGAGAAATAAGAAAAAATTCTACCAAAGCTTTTTTGTTTGACTTTGACGGTACCATAGCACACACAGAATCTATTTTTTATAGAGCTTATAAAAAGATTGTCCAAAAGATAGCAGATAAAACAGTCTCCGTTGGTGAATATATCAAGTATGAACTAAACGACCACGATAAATTATTTTCTTTCTTAGAGTTAGATAATTTTATAAAGAAAGAGGAGTTTATGAAACTGGTTTATGAAGAGTATAAAGAATCTCTTAAAAATAATCGTTTAGATGAGAAAATCATTGATAGTATTTCCGCCATAAAAAAAATAAAAGAATTTGGGTATAAAATTACCCTAGTGACTTCTTCCAAAAGGGAATTTTTATCTGTTATCATACCAGAAAAACTTCAGAATGATATTTTTGATATTGTAATATGTAAGGAAGATACAAACTTAACAAAACCGGCTCCAGACCCCTACAAAAAGTGCCTAGAAAAATTAAATTTTTCGGCAAATGATTGCGTAGCTATAGAAGACTCACCTAGAGGGATAAAATCTGCCGCCTTGGCTGGTATAAAATGTCTTGTGGTACAAGGGGATCCTTTATTCAAAGAAGATAATATCACGGAAAATAGGTATATTTTTGAAAATATAATGGAAATTGCCCTTATTTTAGAGAACACATAAGTTTAAAAAATTTAGGAAAATACCCCTATCTTTTTCTGTCCGATTGCGGTTTTCCTTGAGAATAATAATGTTGTAGAATAAGTCCATAAGTATGAAACGTATGTACGAAACTTGGATCAAGGGACGAAACGCTATCAGCCGTTTTTTGTACCAATACACGGCCAAGCCAATTTTCTTTTTGTTTGATCCGGAAGACACTCACAATCTGTTAACCCTAAAGGGGCGTTTTTTGGGCTCCAACCATCTGACCCGTGGTTTAATCACTTTTTTCTTTGGCTATCAAAACAAAAAATTGGAACAAACAATTGCCGGTATCCGCTTCCCGAATCCGCTTGGTTTGGCCGCTGGTTTTGATAAGGATGCCCATTTAACGGCTATTTTGCCCGCTGTGGGCTTTGGTTATGCCGAAGTGGGTTCAATTACCGGTGAGCCCTGCCAGGGTAATCCTCGGCCTCGTTTATGGCGCCTCAAACAATCCAAAGGCTTGGTGATTTACTATGGTTTAAAAAATCAGGGTTGCGCCGTCATTGCCGAAAAATTGAAAAATAAGCAATTTGCCATTCCTGTCGGCACGAGCGTGGCGATGACTAACTGCGCCAAAAATTTAGATATCAATAAGGCGATCAAAGATTATGCCAAAGCTTTCCGCGCTTTTGCCGCTATTGGTTCTTATACCACGGTCAACATCAGCTGTCCGAACGCCCAAGGTGGTCAGCCTTTTTCCGATCCGGCTAATTTGGACAGATTGCTTAGCGAGTTGGATAAAATTACCACCACCAAACCGATTTTCCTCAAAATGTCTCCTGATCTGGCGCGCGAACAAATTAACTCAATTTTGGACATGGTGAAAAAACACCACGTCAATGGTTTTATCTGCACTAACCTAACCAAAAATAGAAACAATCCGAAAATTGTGGAGAAGAATGTTCCAGCTAAAGGAGGAATAAGTGGCAAGCCGGTGGAAGATTTGTCCAACGACTTAATTCGCTATTTGTACAAAAAAATTGGCAATCAATATGTCATTATTGGTTGTGGC
>JBBUAE010000072.1:0-1272 GCA_038061005.1 Patescibacteria group bacterium
CAAAAGTCCCGCCGCCAAAATCGTAGACGGCGATTTTTTCGTCTTTCTTTTTATTTAAACCGTAGGCCAAGGCCGCGGCCGTCGGCTCGTTGATGATGCGCCGCACTTTAAAACCGGCGATTTCACCCGCGTCTCTGGTCGCCTTGCGTTGGGAGTCGTCAAAGTAAGCCGGTACGGTAATAACCGCTTCCTCTATTTTTTCTCCCAGTCGCGCTTCGGCATCATGCTTAAGCTTCTGTAAAATCATAGCCGAAATTTCCTCGGGGCGAAAATATTTGCCTGCCTGTCCGGCAGGCAGGTCCCCCATTTTTACTTTTACTCCGCCATCATCCGCTTGAGCTATTTCGTAGGACACCAGCCCTTTATCTTTCTGCACGTGCGGGTCGGAAAATTTATGACCCATCAAACGTTTAATGCCGAAAATAGTATTTTTGGGGTTAGTAATGGCCTGACGCTTAGCCAACAGGCCAACTAAACGTTCGCCCGCTTTGGATAGCGCCACTGTAGACGGCGTAGTTCTCATTCCTTCACTGTTTTCAATAATTTTCGGTTGTCCCCCCTCCACTACCGCCATCGCCGAGTAAGTTGTGCCTAAATCGATGCCGATTATTTTTGCCATAATTTTTTAAACTTTATTGTTAATAAATACTGCTAATAATTTAAAGCTTTTAGCTGGTAGCTTGTAGGGAAATGCAAATTCCGAATTTCCTAAAAGCTAAAACCTGAAAGCTACAAGCTGTATTTCCCCACCTTGACTTGCGCCGGCCGAATGATTTGTCCATGCAGTTCGTAGCCGATTTTCAACACTTCCAGCACTACATTATCCATTTTTTTATCATCTATTTCAACCACCCCAATACTGTGCGCTTGCTGTGGATCAAATTCCAGGTGGAGCGGGTTAATTTCTTTTACCCCGTTGTCTTTCAGGACAGTTTTTAATTGAGAGTGAATGTATTCTACTCCCTGGCGCCAATTATCCGGCAACTTGTCCCAAGATTCTTTATGGGATAAAGCCAGCTCAAAACTGTCTGCGACTTTTAAAAAATCTAAGAGGAGACGAGCTTCAGTGCGTCTGGCAATTTCGTGTTTGGTTTTTTCTTCGCTAACCTTCAAATTGACATAATCAGCCCGAGCGCGCTGCCAACCTCCTAAATATTCCTGGCGTTCTACCTCGCAGATTTTTAGTTTGGCTTTCAGTTTTTTAAGCTGGAGAGCCCACCCAGCCTCGTCCGTTCCATCGCTCGTCTCATCCGGTTCATAAACCATCTCTTC
>JBBUAE010000073.1:0-1161 GCA_038061005.1 Patescibacteria group bacterium
CGAATATACGAATGATACTAATCTACCTGCCTGCGGCAGGCAGGCGAATGGCTACAAATAAATACAAACTTCATTCGTAATCATTCGTTTCATTCGCATAATTCGCAGATTCGTATGTTTACCTATGCATAAGCCCGTTCTTTTAAAAGAAGTTATAGCCACCCTTGATCCGCAAACCGGAAAAATCTTTGTAGATTGTACAGTGAACAGAGGGGGTCATGCCGTAGCCATTGCCAAACGCTTGGATAAGAGGGGTGTTTTAGTGGGAATAGACGCTGATGCCAATGCTTTAGCCGAAGCCCGCCGGAATCTCCAAAATATCGGCCCTAGCGTCAAATTGATTCACGGCAATTTTCGCCATCTAACTAAAATTCTGGCTGAACTAAATTTGAAAAAAATAGACGGCACGCTGTTTGATTTAGGTCTTTCCTCTGATCAACTAGACGGCTCCGGGCGAGGATTCACTTTTCAGAAGGATGAGCCACTGGTGATGAGTTTTGATACTAACCCAATTGATTTACCCTTTACCGCCGGTGATATCTTAAACGAGTGGACGGAAGAACATTTAGCCGACATTCTCTATGGTTATGGTGAGGAAAGGTATTCGCGGCAGATTGCCAAAGCGATTGTCCTAGCGCGGCAAAAACACCCCATCGAGACTACCGGTGGATTAGTGGCCATCATTAGAGGCGCGGTGCCCATAACTTATACCCATCGCCGCCTGCATTTTTCCACTAAAACCTTTCAAGCTTTACGGATGGCCGTCAATGATGAATTGGGCGCTTTAAAAGAGGGATTAAACGCGGCCTGGGAGCATCTAAATACTGGTGGACGGCTGGGGGTTATCAGTTTTCATAGTTTAGAGGCACGAGTGGTCAAAGAATTCTTTAAGGCCAAGAAAAAAGATGGAGCAGGGGAGTGGCTCACCAATAAAGTCATTAAACCATCGCGCGAGGAGATGCTAGCCAATCCGCGCTCGCGCAGTGCTCAATTGAGAGCGATAAAGAAAATTACAAATTAAATGTAAAAATGTCTGATTATCTTAAATTCCAAAACTCTTTTTCGGCCGTAGACTGTTTAAGGTACGCCCCGCCCTGGCGTTCTCACGGAGCACGGATAAATTTCTGCCCTAGGCCGACGGCGTCAGCCGGGCTAGGCTGA
>JBBUAE010000074.1:0-8080 GCA_038061005.1 Patescibacteria group bacterium
GGTGGAACAGGAGGAGAGGCTAATAATCGGCTAGCCAAAGAAGTGGCCAAGGTTAAAGAAAATTGGCTGGCTAAAATGCGTGAGACACTGGCTGGTGCTCTAGAGAGCAATATTTTGCCGGAACAAGTTTATGTTATTGGTGATGATCGGACTGCTAAAATTTTTATGGATTGGTTAACCAGTGGCGATTTTAGAGAGTTCACTATGTCTAATCGTCCGTTACAAATCAAATACCTGGACTCAAGCTTCCTTAATCCCCATCATAATCATGAACAGAATACGCGAGACGTTTTTGTTCTGGTAGAATCATTATTTTATGATAAAATTAATCATGGATCCCGTTAGAAATACCTGCCTGCCGGCAGGCAGGGATGCACAGATTGGAGATGAGAAATAATAATTATATGATACATATCAGTTTGTCTACAAAAATTAACATACTTATAGATTTCTAACGGGATGGATGACATAAAAAGGAAAAGTTTAAAGGAGGTCTTACCCAAACGCGGTTTGGCTGTTAAGGAAAAAGAGTTGCCGCCGGTCAAGCGAGCGGAATTAGCTGACTATTATAAAGCGCGACAGGGTCGGGGCGGAGTGTTTTTTATTTGGATTTTAATCATTATCGTTTTGTTTATCGCCGGGTATTACCTTTCTAATTATTTCACTCTCGTCACCATTAAAGTTGTTCCCAAACAGACGACCGTGATAGTCGATGGCCAATATCAGGCAGAAAAAACTCCCGGTTCTGCCCCCCTCTTATTTTCCACAGTTACGGCGGAAGATTCGGCCCAAATTATGATTCCGTTTACCGGTAGCCAACCAATCAGTAAAAAAGCTTCTGGGCGAGTGGTCATTTATAATAATTACAGTACCGCCAGTCAAACGCTGACCAGTGGAACACGCCTAGAGATGGCCAATGGCAAAATTTTCAGATTGAACAAAACCACGGTTATCCCGGGGCAGAAAAAAAGCGGTAAAAATATTACTCCCGGAGCGGTAGAAGTGGATGTTACGGCTGATCAGGCGGGAAGTAGTTATAATGTTGGTTTAACAGATTTTCATCTTACCGGATTTAAGGGGACGGCTAAATACGATAAATTTGTCGCTCGGGCCAAGACAGCCATCGGGGGAGGAATGGTGGGAGAAATTAAGATTGTTTCAGATGACGACAAAGCTAAGGCCCGTGCCACCTTACAAAAAACCCTGGCCGACCGTTTGGTGAAAAAAACAAGGATGCAAGTGCCGAAAGATTTCGTGCTTTTTGACGACGCCATTATTTTAAATTTTAGCGATAGTTTAGCATCATCTTCACCCGATGTAGCTTTAGCGAAGGCGGACTCGTCCTCGTTCGCTTCGTCTACCAATCAGATTGCTTTTACTGAACAAATAAATTTAACCGGTGTACTTTTTAATAGAAAAAATTTAGCTAAACAGTTGTTAGCTAGAGCAGATAATCCGGCGGCAAATAAAGACGATAATATAACCATCAGCAACATTGACAATCTCCAATTTAAACTTCTCAATAAAATTTCCTTTGATCCCGATAAAACCAATAAAATTTCCTTTACCTTAAGTGGCCAAGCCAAAGTTGTTTGGGTGGTTAATAGGGAAGAATTAAAAACCAAATTAGCCGGTACTAGTATTAGAGATAAAGATAAAATTTTTGCCGGTTACCCTAATATTTTTAAGGTGGAAACGGCTATTAGACCACCTTGGATAATTAATTTTCCGGCCGATCAAACCAAAATGGTTATTGAAGTATCCACGGCTAAATAGTTACCGGTGTTAAGAAGGAGATTAAATTATCCCCCGCCAGAATTGACACATCAGGTCATTATCTGCTAGTATACATTGGGTAGATAAGTAATGGGAAATAATGATACAAATATGAGGCCTCCGCAGAGGGAGGGAGCGGTGGTTACTGGTACGGTAACCGAAGCTTTGCCAAACACCCTCTTTCGGGTCTCCACTCTAGAGGACAAAGAAGTTCTCGCTTATTTATCCGGTAAAATGCGACTTCATAGAATTCGCGTTTTGGTAGGTGATAGGGTGGAACTTACCTTAGATCCTTACGGGGGTAAGGGGAGAATCACCAAAAGATTATAGGTTTTTTAAAAAACAGTCACTGGAGTGACGAGAGTGTTTTTTTTAGATTAAAAACCTGTCCCGTTACCTGCCTGCGGCAGACAGGGAAATAGATGTACAAATTGTAAATGGGCGAGTAAATACTTGATTTAATAGTAAATTGTGGGAAGTAATAATTTAGTAGATGAATTTCTAACAGGATGAAAGTTCGCTCCACAATCCAAAAGAGATGTGCCCAATGTAAAATGGTCAAAAGACGGGGACATCTGTACATTATCTGCCCCAATAAGCCGCGTCATAAACAAAAGCAGGCCTAAACTTCAATATGCGCATATCTGGTATAACCTTACCGACAAATAAAAGAATTGAATATGCTTTGACGGCTCTTTACGGCGTCGGTATTGTGCGGGCCAAACAAATTCTTAAGGAGGCTAAGGTAGAGGAAGGGAAAAAGCCGGAAGAACTTAATTTGGAGGAAGAAAACCGGATTAGGAAAGTGATCGAGCAATTTAAGATTGGGGGTGATCTGAAGCGTGAAGTTAGCGGTAATATTAAAAGGTTGAAAGATATCGGTAGTTATAGAGGGATGCGTCACGCGCGTGGATTACCCAGTCGCGGCCAACGAACCAAGACTAATTCCCGCACCCGTCGGGGCAATGTCCGTAAGACGATGGGTTCAGGCCGGAAGAAGGTGGAGAAGAAGTAGAGATTAATTTACTCGCCAAAATTTTTAGCAACAAACTTAGGCGGGCAAGCGAATATGCGAATAATGCGAATGAAACGAATGGATACAAATGAACTCAGAACACAAAATCGCAAAGCATTTATTCGCAGGCATTCGCAGATTAGTATAATTCGTAAATTCGCATATTAAATTCATGGGGAAGAAAAGAGTCATTGTTAAATCAGCCACAGATGGGGAGGTCAGTAATAAGACCACGGCTAAATCTACACGGCGTCAGCTCGAGCATGGTCTTCTTTATATTAATTCCACCTACAACAACACGATGATCACATTGACAGACGAAAAGGGTAATGCCATTCTTTTCTCTTCGTCAGGATCTCTAGGTTTTAAGGGGGCCAAGAAGGGCACTCCTTTTGCCGCAGGCAAGGTGGGAGACTTTTTAGCGGAAAAAGCCCAAGTTCTCGGTTTAAAAGAGGTAGACATTATTGTTAAAGGAGTGGGTGCCGGGCGAGAATCTTCCATCAGGGCTTTTACTTCAAGGGGTATTGGCATTTCTTCTATCAAGGATACTACGCCGATTCCATTCAATGGGCCGAAACCGCCCAAACCAAGGAGGGTATAGAGTTAAACATACGAATATGCGAATAATACGAATGAAACGAATGGATACGAATGGACTCAAATCGCAAAAAAGCATTTATTCGTAGCCATTCGCAGATTAGTATAATTCGTATATTCGTATATTAAATTCATGCAGACTAAACCAAAATATAAAATTTGCCGTCGGCTCGGAGATCGAGTATTTTCCAAATGCCAAACTACAAAATTTACCATTTCCGGAACTGAAAAGAGGAGTGCGGGAAAAAAGAGACGCCGGCCTTTGTCGGAGTACGGCGCCCAACTTTTAGAAAAACAGAAGGCCAAATACACCTATGGTTTGCGTGAGCGTCAGTTTGCCAATTACATTAAGGCCACCAGAAACCTAACCAGTGGTAGTGGGGCGGAAAACCTTTTTAAATTCTTAGAGCGCAGAATGGATAATGTAGTCTACCGGCTGGGGTTTGCTAATTCTCGCGCCTTTGCCCGCCAACTAATTTCTCATGGTCACATTATGTTGAACAATCGCCGCGTGACCACCCCGTCATATCAAGTGAGAATTGGGGATCAGATCTCCATTCGTCCGGGGAGTAAAGATAGTGGACCCTTTAAGAATTTGGCCGAAAAGCAAAAAGATCTTACCGTCCCGGCTTGGATTACTTATGATGCCGTGACCCAAAAAGCGGCTATCGTAGTCCTACCGTCTATGTCGGAGAAAGAAGCCGGCCTTAACTTTAATTCCATTTTGGAATTCTATAGTCGAGTTTAAAGTATCATTATTAACAATAGCCATAATAGCTATTCATCATGCCAGATTTTAATATTTTATTGCCTTCCAAACCCGCGGTGATTTCCGAAGACGAAACGAGCGGAGTCTACGAAATAGAAGGCCTCTATCCTGGTTATGGACACACCCTGGGTAATTCTCTGCGCCGAATCATCCTTTCTTCGTTGCCTGGTTTTGCCATCACTTCAGTAAAGATTGATGGTGTCAGTCATGAATTTTCTACGATTGCTGGTATACGTGAGGATGTGATAACCATAATCTTGAACCTAAAGAAAGTTCGTTTCAGAATCGTCGGTGATGAACCACAAACCGTCTCGCTTAAGATTAAGGGTCCCAAAGAGGTGGTGGCGGGAGACATTAAGACTCCAGGGCAAGTAGAAGTGGTCAACCAGGATCTGTATATTTGTAATATTACCGGTAAGGCCGAACTCTCTATGGAGATGACTTTGGAGAAGGGGTTAAGTTATATTTCCAAAGAAATCTTACAGACGGATAAGGTAGATATTGGCCTGATCGCTTTAGACGCCATCTTTACGCCAGTGCGCCGCACTAGTTACGAAGTGGAGCATATGCGTGTTGGTAATCGCACGGATTATAATCGTTTACGCATTTTTATTGAAACCGATGGTTCTATCTCACCCCGTGAGGCCCTAGAAAAATCAATCGCCGTTATGATTAGTCAACTTAAGGCCATTGTTGGTTTTAAGGAAGAAGAACTAGAGCTGGAGAGAGAGGAAGGAGAAGAAGAAGCCAAAGCCAACCCGACAGTTGGAGAAAATTCAAGTGAGCAAGACATTGAGGAAAAGAATAATGAAGACATTTTGAAAACACGAATAGAAGATTTGAACTTATCTGCTCGGACAGAGAAGGCCTTATCCGCTGGGAGCATCAGGACAATTGGAGGGTTGACGCGTAAAAAAGAAGATGATTTACTAGCCATCAGTGGCTTGGGAGAAAAGGGGGTACAAGAGATCAAGCGTGCTCTAAGTAATTATGGGATAGTTTTGAAATAATAAGGAGTGTAGCGACTATATTTTTCTTACTCTGTTGAGTAAAAATTGCGAAGCAATTTTAAAATCCTAACGGATTTTTACTCAACAGGGTGATGATTTTCAAAAGTTCGCTTCGCTCACTAAGAAAATCAATCATGCGACACCATAATAACATCAGAAAATTTGGCCGAACAAGAAATCAGAGAAAGACCCTCTTGCGTTCTTTGGCGCTTAATCTTATTACTTATGGCAAAATGGAGACGACCCTGGCTAAAGCCAAAGAACTCCGGCCGTATATAGAAAAGTTAGTCACTAAAGCCAAGAAAGATAGTTTGGCAGCCAAACGGCAGATGGTGTCTAAATTGGGTAGTGAAGAGGGGATGAAAAAACTTTTTGCCGTCACGGCCCCGAAATACAAGGATCGAGCTGGGGGCTACACGCGTATCATTAAGTTACCAAGAAGGTCGGGGGATGCCAGTCCGATGGCTTTTATTGAATTTGTATAGAAAAACAAGGAATGAAATGACTATGTTTTTCTTACCCCGTTGAGTAAAAATTGCAAAGCAATTTTAAAATCCTAAAGGATTTTTACTCAACGGGGTGAAGATTTTCAAATTCACTTCGTTCATAAGAAAATCATTCATGACCAATCAAGAACACATCATTGATGCCGAGGGAAAATCTTTAGGACGAGTCGCGACCGAAGCCGCGATTTTATTGCGGGGCAAAAATGATGCCACCTTTGAACGCCATATTGCCGGTACAGCTAAGGTAAAAGTCATCAATGCTTCTAAGATTAAGTTGCTTAATAACAAGCTTAATACTAAATATTACAAACACTACTCCGGTTATCCGGGAGGAATGAAAAAAGAGATGATGGCTCAAGTGGTAACTAAAAAGGGTTATGGCGAGGTCTTCCGAAAAGCTATCTACGGTATGTTGCCAGGCAATAAATTAAGACCGCTGATGATGAAAAATTTAACTATTTTAGATTAACATACGAATATGCGAATAATGCGAATGAAACGAATTCACCCTCCTAAGTTTTTGCTAACGCAAAAATTTTGGCGGGTAAATACGAATGAGCACGGAACAGAATTAGCTGGGCATTTATTCGTCCGCCGCGGCGGATTCGTAGATTAGTATAATTCGTAAATTCGTATATTAAATTTATGGCAACAACAGAAAAAAATAAATATATTGAAGCGGTTGGTCGTCGTAAGACCTCTGTAGCACGGGTGCGTTTGGCGAAAGGGGCCAAGGGAGGTATCGTCGTAAACGGTAAGGATTATGGAGAATATTTTCCAACCAAGGAATTACAAAAATTAGTTAAAGAATCCCTAGTGGCCACTGCCATGGATGGCGCTGTACATCTTACTGTCAAAGTGACCGGAGGGGGCATTCATTCTCAAGCCGAAGCCATTCGGCTCGGTATTGCTCGGGCTCTCTCTCTATTTAAGGTGGAATTAAGAACTCCTCTTAAAAAAGCCCAACTGTTATCTCGCGATCCGCGTGCCAAAGAACGCCGCAAATTCGGCCTCAAGAAGGCCCGCAAGAGCCCTCAATGGTCCAAGCGTTAATTTGTCCAAAGCCCTCGCTAGAGGGCTTTGTTGTGATAACTAGCTCTTGTCGTAATTTGGGTTTGGTAGTAAAGTGGGAAGGTAAGCATGTTAGCACTAACCCCCGGACAATCCAAATATTCAAGCTGGCTCAAAGCTAAAACTAATACCCCAGCCACTTTTATCATTGGGGGGCTTTGTGGTTTAGTGATTGGCTACATTGTTTTTTCCAGTGATTTAGCCCTGGCTCCAACCAAAGATAATGAGGATTTAGCCAGTCAAAATAAAGCTACTACTAATTTCAGTGCTTCTCCGTCAGCTGTGGCCAAACAAAGTGGTTTTAGGACATCTTTAAATAATCAATTACCCGGCTCGGTTGTCTTTGTTAAGCATGTTGAGATGGAAGAGAGTGGTTGGTTGGCGGTGCATATTGATCAAAACGGCGCATTCGGGCCAATTATCTTAGGCGCTTCTTATTTTAAAATGGGTTCTGATGATAATGTCATAATTTCTCTTCTAAAGAGAACGGAAGACGGCAACAATTATTGGCTGGTAGAGCATGCCGACAACGGCGACCACATTTTTGACTCCCGGTCCGACTTGCCTCGCCGCGCCAAAAACGGTAATATGGAAGCTATTAAATTTTCCGTGGTGGCGGCCAGTTCACGAGGAGATTAATATCGGCCCCCGATGGAACGGGGCCAGCCGATATTAACCCCGCCCCATACCCAGGGCAAGTGCGTGAGCGAATAGCTCATCCTTTTTTTGGCGCAGCACGAGCCCGTTTGGCCTTTTGGGGCTGGGGTATAGTATTGATTTTATTAAATCAGTGTTGTATAATAGATACACTTAATTTATTTTTGTATGTCTGACGAAGAAAAAGACGAAGAAAAACAAGAAGACAATATTTCCAGTAAGGAAGAGACTGCCGACGGACAAGATTCTAGCGAGCCGACGGAAGAGATGGTTTTTGAACCGGATGGGACGGGCGATGGAACGGACGAGGTAGTGTGGGCCGACCGGCTAAAGAAGCTGAAAGCCAAACTAAAGGCTTGCGAAACGGAACGGCAAGAATACTTAGAAGGTTGGCAGCGTTCCCGGGCTGACTATGTTAATTTAAAGGTAAGCGAAGAAAAAGCTAAACATGAGATTGCGAAGCGCGCCGAAGCTCGTCTGATTTTGGATTTTTTGAAAGTGGCGGACAGTTTTGAGCTGGCTTTCTCCAATCAAGAAGCCTGGGCCAAGCTGCCGGACAATTGGCGCCAAGGAGTAGAATACATCCATTCTCAATTGAAAACGGCGATGAAAGACAATGGCGTTAAAGAAATTAATCCACTCCACCTGGAATTCGATCCGCAGCAAGCGCACAGCATCG
>JBBUAE010000075.1:0-4814 GCA_038061005.1 Patescibacteria group bacterium
TTCGCGAATCATCGCGAGGTCGTAATTGGTTCTGCGTTTGATTCTTTCCGCTTCGAGCAGTAAGCCGCGCTCCTCAAAAAATTTCAAGCGGGCGGCTAATTCCACTCTGATCGCCTTGATCGCCCACTGTCTGTCATCCGCATTGGTAATGAAGTGTTTGGCGGGGAAGAGAAAAACATCTTTCGGCTTATTTCTGATCACCCGTGAGACGGCGTCTATCTCTAAAATTTCCTCAATGACATCTCCGGTCAATTTAAGACTATAAATCTCTTTCTCCGACGGCGGCATAATTTCCACCGAATTGCCGATCGCCCGAAAGGTACCGAGTTCTAGATCGGCATTGGTGCGCTCGTAATAAATATTGACCAGTTTCGTCAGCAAATCCGAACGGTTTATTGGTTGTCCGACCGACAGTTGCAAATGCTCTTTCCGGTATTCGGCCGGGCTGCCCAAACCGTAAATGCAAGACACCGAAGCCACAATAATTACATCTCGGCGGGTAAGCAGAGCCTGGGTGCTGGCATGACGCAGGCGATCAATCTCTTCGTTAATCTGCGCGTCTTTCTCTATATAGGTATCAGTGGTAGCAATATAAGCTTCCGGTTGATAGTAATCGTAATAAGACACAAAATAATGGACGGCGTTGTCCGGAAAGAAATCTTTATACTCCTGCGCCAGTTGCGCTGCCAGAGTTTTGTTGTGAGCAATAACCAAAGTTGGCTTGCCCACTTGAGCGATGATATTGGCCATGGTGAAAGTTTTGCCCGATCCGGTTACACCCAAAAGCGTCTGGTGCCTGAAACCTTTTAGATACCCCTGCATCAGCTTTTTAATCGCTTCGGGCTGATCTCCCTTCGGAGAAAAGTTGGATTGTAAGTTAAATAAACTCATGAGTGATAATGGCTCAAGAAAGATTGCTTAAATTCTTGGAATTGATCGGCCAGGATAGACTGCCGGATATGTTCCACCAGCTGAACCGAAAAATATAAATTATGGATAGAGGCCAAAGTGGCGGCCAGCATTTCTTTCGCCCGAAAGAGATGAGCCAGATAGGCTTTGGTGTAATGCCCGCAAGTATAGCAGCCGCAATCCGGCTCAATGGGAGAGAAATCATTTTGATATTGGGCATTGGTGATATTGATCCGGCCGGTTTTGGTTTGGATCGTGCCGTTACGTGCCATGCGGGTCGGAGAGACACAGTCAAAAGTATCTACACCATTCTCTACCCCGCCAAATAAATCCTCCGGTTCACCTATTCCCAGCAGATGCCGTGGTTTGTTTTCCGGTAAAACGGCATTCACCCAGCCCACCGCCGTATCCATATCTTTTTTCTCAAATGAACCGCCAATGCCAAAACCGTCAAAATCCATGGAAGCAATCGTTCGTGCGCTTTCTTCTCGTAAATTTTTGAACCGCCCACCCTGCACAATCCCAAACAGTGCCTGACTTGGGAGCTTCGCTCCCAAGTTGAGTTTCCGGTGGTGAGCCAACGAGCGTGCGGCCCAGCGATGGGTGCGCTCCATCGCTTCTTGTTGATAATCGTGAGGAGCTGTCGGGGCAGTACATTCGTCAAAAGCAAAAATAATATCCGCCCCCAAATTATGCTGAATCTCCATCGATTTCTCCGGCGTAAAGCGCTGTTCCGTGCCATCCAAATGCGAGCGGAAAGTCACCCCCTCTTCATCTATCTTAGCTAGCTTTTCATGATTACTGGCGCGTTTTTTATTTTCTTCAGCTCGTTCGAGACCTAAAAATTTATTTATTCCCTCTTCTTCATAAGCTACCCCCAAAGAAAAAACTTGAAAACCGCCGGAATCGGTCATCATTGGTCCAGACCAATTCATAAATTGATGCAGGCCGCCCGCTTTTTTTAACAGTTCATCACCGGGCTCCAAATATAGATGGTAGGTATTGGCGAGCACCACTTGCGCGCCTAAAGTTTTGACCTGCTCCGGCGTGAGCGCTTTGACTGTCGCTTTCGTCCCCACTACGACAAAGGCCGGCGTTTTGATCTCGCCGTGCGGGGTAGAGATGATACCAGCTCGGCCCAATTGGCCTTTGATCTTTTTTTCTATATTAAAATTTAAAGCAGGCATTAGCATTAATATATCATAAGAGCCTGACCAAAAAAATCCCGATTATGATTCTCCTTGAAAATATATAAAAACCGTACCAGCCAAAAAGCACTGGTACGGTTATTTTTTGTGAAGCATAGTTGTCACGCTACTCCATTACTCTGGCCAATAGAATGAATTACAGTTTCGTCGCTGGAAAACAAAGAGCAATAACCCTAAGGGTTTATGCCAGTAGAACCAGACAAACCTGTCAAATCGTTCGGATCTCGGATACATGGTGATTGGACCAACTCGCTTTATATTGAAAAGCTGATTGAGAATCACTAAGAGTAGTCCGAAAATCCAGTAGGCCAGAAAGGCAAACCCGCAACCCAGAACGAGATAGAGAAGAACGGTAAACATGGGCAGGGGGCTCCAGAAAAAATTGAGTTGGAATGGTCAATATTCCACCGACTATAATAGCACAAATGGGCCATTATTGCAATCAAGAAGCGGATGACAGACCTTAGCTATCCCCAATTCCTCCAATTTAGAATTAGCGCGCTTTAGAGAGTTTCTTTAATAAATTTCTCTACCGAAAATTCATCCGGCCAATCAAAATACTGGCAACTGGCAGGAATAGTTTTTTGCGCGATTAGATAATACAATTCATAATTATACACCTCTCGGCCAAACTTTCCTTCCAGCCCAGTCACAAAATTAGCGCGAATTTGATCAAGCTCCTCCAATTGTTCAACGTTGTCAGACACTAGATCGCGTTTTCCCCGCCAAATATTTTTTAAGTCATTAATCCTTCTTCTTTTTTCTTCCGGCTCGGGTAGGGCCATCTCCGACTCGGCTTCGGCCGCCGGTTGTTCAAAGTGATTTTTCATCCTAATAGAAATTTTGATTTGATAATGAAACAGGATAATACATCCAACATTGCCCGTTTGGGGTAAATATTACTCTTTATTTTATCAACTTCGTCTAGAGAATACAACCCAGCACCTATTTTTTTGTGTTAAAAATAGGTGCTGGGCTCATGGGAAAATATTTGTTATGATATGTAAATGCTAGAAATAACTTATCCGATTAGAATAAATCGTTATTTATCTTCCCAGAATATCGCTAGTCGGCGAGAAGCGGACCGGCTTATTGTGGCCAACAAGGTCAAAATTAATGGTCGTTTAGCCAAACTGGGTGATCAAGTAAATAAAGACGACCAGGTGGAAGTAGATCAAGTTTATCTGGGGGCTAAGGAAAAGTCCTACCAATACTTGGCTTTCAACAAGCCTAAGGGGGTTGTTACTAATACGGCCAAAGGCCAGACAGCCATCAGCGACTTAGTTAACCCCGTTAGAAGCAAGCCGCCCCAAGGCGGCTGTAGCCGTGCCTCCGGCAGGGCGGCTTTTAATGGGGTTAAAACCAGAGCCAAACTCGTCCCCATAGGCCGGTTAGACAAGGAATCCGGCGGTTTGATTATTTTGACCAATGATACGCGCATTACCGGCAAACTCTTATCACCGGAATTTAATCACGAAAAAGAATATTTGGTTAAGGTGGACAAATCTCTAACACCGATGTTTCAAAAACAAATCACGGCTGGCGTAAAATTAGAAGACGACTGGACCAAGCCTTGCCGCCTGAAGAAAGTTGAACAGGATGAATTTTATCTGACCTTGACTGAAGGTAAAAAACATCAAATCAGGCGGATGTGCGCCGCACTCGGTTATCAAGTAAAAAACCTGCGCCGGGTGCGAATTATGAACATTGAGCTTGGTCAATTAAAACCGGGGAAGTGGAGAGAAATCACCGGCTCGGAAAAAGACCAATTTTTAAACAGCCTTAATTCGTAACTAGAAAAAAGGCCCCGCTTGGAAAAGCAGGGCTGGGTGCGATAAAACTTCTTCTTCAGTTTTGGGAACACCCCAAGAAAGAACGATAGGCGGGAACTCGGAGACGAATCAGTTCTTTGACAGCAGCCGCCGCTCCACAATAAAGAAGAATGACTTTGACATGGGAAGCCAAGTCAATGCACATCTCGACCTCATTCATTGCCCCTCGGTGGCGAGGAATTTGCCTCCAGGCCCGATGAGCCATGAAAAGAAAATAGGCGACTCCGTCCTTAGCTTGATGCTCGAGTTCCTCATCATTAGCGCGTTCTGTAGCTTGAGCCATGAGAGTAGACCTCCTTTACTTTAAATTTAAATCTAAGTTATTTATACACCAAAGACAAGGCGGCGTCAACCTTAGGCGCTGGGTTGAGCCAACAATTAACGCGTGCGAGCCGTTACCGCCTTGCCCTGTTTTTTGCGATGCTTTTTGATTGCTCTTTTTTTAGATTTGTTCATCCCGTTAGAGATAGGAAGCGCTTTAATCTATTTTTGAGATAGCGCCTACCCATACCTGATTTTAAATAAGTTTCTCTCGACTTAGCATCTTTTAAATTTAAACATGCTTCGTAATATATTAACTTGAACGGACCCCTGCCTTTGGTATAAGTTGATAAACTTTTGTTATGGTCATTGAAGCGCTTCCGCAAATCATTCGTGAAGCCGGTGTACCATTTTTTATCTTTTCTGCTTTCTAGTATGTAGGTGTAAAACATACAACCCATGAATCTCTAACGGGATTCATCTTTTCTAAAATTAGTTTGTTCATTTCAAGCATAGAGGTTTTGTAGCAAAAATCAAGGTCACTGATTGTAATTTTTAATTGGGTTGTCCCCTTCCCTATTGCTGACAAATCAAAAAACGTGTA
>JBBUAE010000076.1:0-10537 GCA_038061005.1 Patescibacteria group bacterium
TAATTTGTCCCTCTTGTTCGTGGTTTTTAGCATTCAAAATGTTATGCGGTACACCGGCTTTTTTGAGATAGGCGGAGAGAAGTTCGTTCTTTTCAATAGAAACCGTTCCCACCAAAACCGGCTGGCCTTTATCAAAGAGCTCTTTGACTTTTTTGGCGATCGCTATGAATTTTCCATTTTCCGTCTGAAAAACCAAATCCGGTTTATCGGCGCGTCGGCTTAATTTATTGGTAGGGATTTCCACCACCGGTAAAGTGTAGACTTTCAAAAATTCTTCATTAGAGGTCATAGCAGTACCGGTCATCCCCGCCAGTTTCCGATAAAGACGGAAATAGTTTTGGAGCGTAATGGTAGCAAAAGTGCGCGATTCCTCCTTTACCTCTACACTCTCTTTGGCCTCAATCGCCTGATGTAGACCTTCAGACCAACGACGCCCCGGCTGGAGACGGCCAGTAAATTCATCCACAATAATTATTTCACCATCTTTGACCACATAATCACGATCCAACTCAAATAACGCTTGCGCTCGCACCGCCGTCTCTAGGTGGTGTACATATTTAATGCCTTTTTCGGAGTAAATATCACTGACACCTAATAATGTTTCCGCCCGAGTAATACCATCATCGGTTAGTGAGATGGCTTTCATCTTCTCATCCACGGTAAAATCTTTGTCTGGCTCCAACTGGCGCGCGATCTGGGCAAAGGTGCCATAAAGGCTCTCCGACTGGGCCACCGGTGCCGAGATAATGAGTGGTGTGCGCGCTTCGTCTATTAAAATGGAGTCCACTTCATCAATGATGGCAAAATTAAACCGGTTGTCCCCCGGGAGCATCCGTTGCACTACATCGGCTGGACGATAAGCCACATTATCTCGTAAATAATCAAAACCAAATTCATTGTTGGTGCCATAGGTAATGTCAGCCGCGTAAGCTTCACGGCGTGAACAGGGGCGGAGGAATTCGTACAGCACGTGAAAAGATCCCGTTTCGTCGCGGAGGACATCTTTTTCAGTGTGGGTCGGATCATATAAATACGAAGTTTGATTATTGATCACACCAACCGTTAATCCCAAGAAAGCATAAATCTGACCCATCCAGACCGCATCGCGGCGCGCTAGATAATCGTTGACCGTGACAATGTGCACCCCATCGCCTCCGAGCGCGTTCAGATAGGCCGGCAGGGTAGCAACTAAAGTTTTTCCTTCGCCGGTTTTCATTTCCGAAATCTGGCCTGAGTGCAGAGCGATACCGCCAACGAGCTGCACATTGAAGTGCCTCATTTTCAGCGTGCGCCAAGCCACTTCCCGTCCCGTCCCAAACACTGCGGGTAAAAGATCATCCAGTGTCTCACCCTGCTTGAGCCGATCACGAAATTTGGCTGTTTGAGCGGAGAGTTCTGTGTCAGACAGGACTTTAATCTGTGGCTCTAATTCATTAATTTTAGCCACCAGTGGCCCGGTTTTATTTACAAATTGTTGGCTATCATTGCTAAATAATTTAGAAAAAAAAGACATGATTTTAGTTTAAGAGATGATGTATCTTAGCACAATTTGACCAATTTTGGAATGATTTATGGCCAAATGACCCCCCAAGCCCTAAAGGTCAGGCGGGCTCGTGCTGCGCCCAATAAAGGAAGGCCTATTCGGCCACGCACTCGCCCTGGGTTTAGGGCGGGGTACTCAACTTTTATTGTCGCTTCGCTCTATAAAAATTGGTACAAAAAAATTCCCGATCGCAGAACGAACGGGAAATTTTTTGTAGTGATAAAGAAAAACTACTTCTTCTTTTTCTTTTTTGCAGCCTTTTTCTTCTTAGCCATTTTAGTAGATTCTACTATTTTTTTAAATAAGTTTTGCAGCAACTGTCGACCTTTTTGTAGAAATCTTTCTAGAATATTTTTACAAAAAAATATTATTGTTGCCGCTACTACTTATTATTATCCTCCAAAAAGAAAATTATTACAATTTATTTTAGCCGAAAAGTGTGGATAACTTCACCCGCCAAAATTTTTGCCAATGCGAAGCATAATTTTTTGAGTAAATTATTTTGCCTACTCTTTCATATTTTAAAAACAAACAATAGGCTCTGTACAAAAAATTGTTGGCAAAAAATTAGGAGGGTAAACTCGCTCGTCCTAAAAAATTTCCTTGCAGGAATTTTTTATTGCACCCAGTTATGGCCGGCGGATGCGAGCTCCAAAGTAAAATGTCTTATGTGAGTGCGGCCGCCAGCCACAGCCGAGCACAATAAGCAGATTATATCACCCGACTGTCAATTAGGGTAATTCATCCCATTAGAAGCCGCCCCTGCCTAGTAAGGCAGCGGCTACGGCCGCCTAGGGGCGACCTGCTTCTAACGGGACAAGCACAAAAGCCGCCTTACGGCGGCCATTGCGAGACATTTTAGATTTTGGAACCCCCCTATCAGTATTGATTGAGAAGCACCCACACCGAAACACTATCAAATTAACAATTAAAAGTCAACCCCGTAGTAGATTTTGGCATCGCGCTTTTAGTGCATCTGCCTTCGGCAGATAATGCCAAAATTCACTACAGGGTCAACCCCGTTAGAGAAAAGTCGCTGCCAGCGACTGAAGTCGTCCGCCCTGGGCGGACAGCGTTCTCTAACGGGGTCAATGATGAAAATGGATAATTTCTTAATTGGTAGGCGGTGAGATTTGACCAGTCTTAATTTTAGAGATAATATCTTCTCCTTGGGTTTTAAACTCCGGATTGGTGGCAACGAAGCCTTCTACTGTCACAATCGCCTGATCTGATTCTCCGTTATAATAATAACTGCCTGTTAAAGAGAGCATGGCCTCCTGATCTTTCGGGTTAGACTTATATCTCTCTCTCCAAATTAAAATCAGTTGGCCGTAATTTTTTTGATTGGCGTAATAATTGACAAAACGATCGTCGTTGATTACCTCCAATCTGTCTTGGCCTTGGCCGATGATTTGGTTGCCTAGAGCAGTCTGCCCGGTAGATAAGGCTATCAAGGCGTACAAACGATGAGCTTCCATGTACGAGGGATCCAATTCATACGCTTCCTTAAAGGTCGCTAGCGAGCGATCTGGCTCTTGATTTTTCAGATAAGCTAATCCTAATTCAAAAAGGATCAATTGTTTTTTGGGCGACAGCTCGTGAGCTTTAGTCAAAACGGGGATGGCCAGAGCCGGACGTCCGGCACCGTTTAAGAACGCTCCATAAATCATACCCAATCTGGCATTGACCGGATCTCGCATCCAAAATTGCTCGGCTATTTGATTAGAGAAGCTAATAAAGTTTTGCTTTGTAACGTCGTTTACCGCCGAATCACCCGCCGCAGATAAAGATGTTTGCACGAGTTGCTCAACCGCTTCATTTAAGCCGATGACATTACGGTACTGAAAAATTTTCTTGAAGCTCTCCAGCCGGATTTTGGCCGCCTGGTCCGCAGGAATAGATTTCCCGTCGGAATCGACAAATTTTGGAGTAATCCCGGTAATGAGAGTCTGCGACACGGCAATGCCCCGCGCGGAAAAATAGTAGAGAGAGAAAAGAGAGATGATGATTGCCACCAAGGCCAGAGGCAAAGTCAAAGGAGCGAAGTTGGATTGCTTCTGATGGTTATAATTCAGATGGGAGGCGGCGGCCACCGGTAAGGAGACCGGCTGGCTGTAGGAAACATAGAGGTAAGCTAGTAACGCGTAAAAGAGAAGATAACTTGTCAAATTGTCAAAAACAAAAATGTTTTGAAAAAAATAAGCGAACAGCAATCCGGTAATAACACACTTGACCACCAGCGACCGGTTGGGTGCGTCTTCCGTCAGGCCTTTTCGTTTGCGCCAAAGATAATAGAGAGCGGCAGCAAAAATTAACAAATAGGTTAGAAGCCCAAACAGACCAGCATTAATAAGCTGATCAAAAATCACATTATGGGATCGGTCAAACCACGGCTCCTGTTTCCACATCTCCGGCGAGTAGTACTTCTGGAACACCAGCATATAATTTTCCGGTCCCCAGCCTAAAACGGGATGTTCCTTAAAACCCTGCCAACTCATATTCCAGATTAAAAAGCGCGATTGGGTAGTGGAGTCAGATAGAGAAATATTGGCAAAGCGGGACAGAACCGGACTTTTGTGGATTAAGCTTGAATTCCTTAATAAAACGAAGGAACCGATTAAGACAGCCATTACGGCCAGAGCAACGAGAGAAATTTTTCGCGTTCGGCCACTGCGCCATAAGGCAATCAAGACAAGAGCCAAAGCGGCTCCCCCCAGAAGGCCGAGGATGGTCCCCCGAGTGGCCGTTTGATAGAGAATGAAGGAACAAAATAAAACGACAAATCCGTAAAGATAATTTTTATAGGTTTCTTTGCTTGAGAACGGGCGGAGGCTAAGCAAGACAATGTCGGCTACGACGACAAAAATAATAGTAGATAAGACCAGCGGGGTAACAGCCGATCCCGTTTTAGATATTTGGAGTAAGGCGTAAATCAGGCTAATGTTCAAACCGCCAAAAACCGCTCCAGCGATACCGACAAGACTGAATTCTTTCTGCCGAAACCAATAAACAGTTGCTATAAAAATGGCAAACAGCATAAAGACAGACAAATAAGTGGCGTTGCCTAAGGTGGCATCCAAGCGCACGCCTCCTTGATGGATCTGATAGAGACCGGACAATTGAAACAAGCCATAGGTCCCCATGATGATGGCACTAGCAAGGAAAGTATGCCAAAACCAATGCCACAACTTTTCTGACCGGACCACCGAGATAAGCATCAAGAAATAGAGGAATAGGTGAAGATAAGAAACTAAGCCTTCCATTCGTTCAAAATTAGACCAGAAACTGCGGGCCGGATTGACACTAAAAATAGTGGCCAGAGTTTGAACAACAAAATAAGCCACCACTGCCCATAAGAGCCAAGATTTGGTCGGGCGGGCCTCCTGATCACGGTAAAGCAAGATAAGCCATAAGCCAAAGAGAATCTCCATGATCACTCGAAAGAGGAAATTTTTGCCGGTGATAAAAGGAAAATACATGGAAGAGGTAACCACCAAGGCGGTAAAAGGAATGATGAATAATCCCGTCAAAATGGAGTAACGTAAAATTTTATTAAAAGTCATAAGCTTAATTTGGGCGATTAAAAATGGTTTTAATAGGTACAATTTACCACAAATTCACAAAATGAGCTAGATCTCGGCCAGCAACTTTTTTATTTCGTCTAGCGAGAGGCGGGTGAAAGTATACTCATTAGAACGAGAAGAGATCATAGGTCTAAACTTTCCTTGATCTCGGCGATGATTTCCGGATTAGTTAAGGTGGTCAAATCTTCGCCCGCGAGCGTCTCACCGATCGCTAGCCGGCGTAAAATGCGACGGATAATTTTACCCGATCGGGTTTTTGGCAAATCTCTGACAATTTGAATTTTATCCGGCCGGGCAATATGGCCGATTTCCTTTCTGACAATTTCCCGTATTTCTTCTTTTAAGTTAGGGTTCTGCAGCACTTCCCGCAAGGTTACGACAAAAGCATAAATTCCCTCACCTTTGATGGGATGACGGTACGCGACCACCGACGCTTCGGCTACCGCTGGGTGTAGAGTAATCGCGCTTTCCACTTCGGCACAGCCAATGCGATAACCGGAGACATTGATGACATCATCTACGCGCCCCTGGATAAAATAACAGCCGGCTTGATCTTTTTTGGCGGCATCGCCGGTAAAATAATGGCCAGGAAAAGTGGAGAAATAAGTTTTGAGAAATCTCTTTTTGTCATTCAATAAAGTTATTGCCAGTGCCGGCCAGGGTTTTTTCAAACACAGATATCCGATCTGGTTCGGGGTGGTAATTTCCTGTCCCGTCACGTCCAGAATGACCGGGAAAATACCCGGTAGCGGCTTCCCGACCGAACCGGGTTTTGATTGCATAGAAACAGGGAGGGGCGACAGCAAGATTCCACCCGTTTCGGTTTGCCACCAAGTATCAACTATTGGGCACCGGCCTTTACCGACATAGCGCTGGTACCAGTGCCAGGCTTCGGCATTAAGTGGTTCCCCCACCGAGCCAAGTAGGCGCAACGATTTCAGCCGGTAAGGTTTAACATATTTAGGACCAAAAGATTCCAAAGAACGAATGACTGTCGGCGCGGTATAAAAAATATTAACCTGATATTTATCGATAATGGCCCAATAGCGGCTGGGCGACGGGTAAGTCGGTAGCCCCTCAAACATTACGATCGTCGCTCCCGCAAGTAATGGCCCATAGACAACATAAGTATGGCCGGTGATCCAACCGACATCCGCCGTGGCCCAGTATATTTCCCCCGGTTGATACCCAAAAACGGAACGGAAACTGTAGTCGGCATAAACCATATAGCCACCGCTCGCATGAACGACGCCTTTCGGTTTGCCGGTGGAACCGGAAGTGTATAAAACAAAGAGCGGATCTTCGGACCGGACGATCGTTGCCGGACATTCTTTACCGGCCTTAATCATGGCCGGTTTAAGCCAAAAATCTCGGCCGGTCTTCAATGGGATTTTTTTAGCCGTTTTTTTTACCAAGAGGACCGTTGTAACTTGCGGGCAAGATAAGAGCGCTTCATCCACGATATTTTTAATTGACAAAACTTTGGACCCCCGATAACCGTAATCACTGGCAATCAGGAGAAAGGCCCCGCAATCGTTGATGCGATCAGCCAGCGAACGGGCGGAAAAACCGGCAAAAACCACATTGTGAACCGCTCCTAGGCGGGCACAAGCGAGCATCGCTATCATCGCTTCGGGAATCATGGGCAAATAAATACAGACGATATCCCCTTTCTTGACGCCATATTTTTTTAAGACATTGGCCATCCGGCACACTTTTTCATATAATTCTTGATACGTATACTTAAGGCCTTTAGCACCAGGTAAATTGGGCTCCCAGATCAAAGCCAAATCGCCCCCGCGAGCAGGTAAATGCCGATCCAGACAATTGACAGTAATATTAAGTTCGGCTCCGGTAAACCAGCGAGATGTTCCCCTGACAAAATTGCCGGTTAAGACCTTTTTCCAACTTTTGAACCAAGTAAGAAGTTTTGCCTGTTTTGACCAAAACTCTTCTGGATGTTTAAGACTAGATCGATAGTCTTGCTGATATTTTTTCTTAAAATTAATAAGGTTAGACATGTTGTCTGTCGGTATAGACTGTTAAGAATAATTATTACAAGTTAACACAATTCCCAAAGAAATTAAAGACTAGCCGGGATTAAAATCTTGTCAGATAATCTGCGCTAGAAAACAGACTAAAATAGTGTTAGGATAAACAGGAAAATGGAAAGATTAAAACAACGGGCTCATCATTTCTTGAGAAACGTTGATGGCATAATTAAAACGGACATAATCTATCTTGTCAAGGGTGGTTTTTGGGCGTCATTCAGTCAAATTATTCTCTCCTTCTCCTCGTTCTTTTTATCCATTGCTTTCGCCCGTTTTGTGTCCAAAGAAACTTACGGAGAATATAAATACATTCTGGCTATCGCTAGAATCCTGGGAACTTTTTCCTTGACCGGCTTGGGTCTAGCCGTAAAACAATCAGTTTCCCGTGGCTATGAGGGTACGTTAAATTACGCTTTTTGGCAAAACATTAAATGGAGTATGCTCTTTTTCCTTAGCTCGTTGGGCGTATCAATCTACTACTTTGTCAACGGAAACCGTCTGCTGGGGGTGAGTATGCTGGTGGTTGGTTGTTTGTCCCCCTTTCTTTCAAGCAGTAATTTGTACAGCGCATATCTGACGGCCAAAAAAGATTTTCGCCGGCAGGCAATTTATTTTGACATGATTGGCAACCTTTTTCCCTACCTCTGTCTTTTTATTACTATGCTAGTGACAAGTAGTTCAGCCTGGCTGGTGATAATATATTTTGTATCAAATACGCTGATTGGAGTAACTCTATATTTGAGAATGCTGAAAATTTACCGACCAAATAAAGAAGTGGATCAAAAATCACTTAACTACAGCAAACACTTAAGTGTCATGAACATCCTAAGTGGCGTGGCTAGCAATATTGATCAGGTATTAATTTTCCATTACGTGGGGGCCGCGGAGTTGGCTGTTTATAATTTTGCCGTGGCTATCCCCAATCAAACCAAAGGGCCATTACTGTATCTGCGTAATTTAATCTTTCCTAAATTTGCTGATCGTAAAAGTACAGAGATAAGCGCTGGGATGAAGTACAAATTCTTTTGGCTGTTTATGACCAGTCTTGCTATGGCTCTAGTTTATATTTTGATTGCGCCGTATATATTCAGTATCTTCTTCCCAAAATATATGAGCTCGGTCTTGTATTCGCAGATATTTGCCTTATCATTTTTATGCATCACTTTTATTCCGGCTGATGTCTACCTGCAAGCCAAGAAAAAAATAAAGGAACAGTATATTGGAAATACTCTCTCTTCTACCCTGCAAATTATCGTAACCTTCATCTCGATCGTTTATTGGGGTCTCTGGGGGTTAATTGTTGGTAGAGTAATAGTCAGGTTGGCTGGCGGTTTCATTAGCGCCATCCTTTATTATTACTCCGTTAAACGCGCTATTGTAAAAGAAACAAATGTCTAGCCAAGTAATTCACTGCATTGGGGACAGTCATGCCAGCTTCTTTTCCGGCCGAAACGACACCCGCCCGGCTCGGCCAAACTCCACCCAAGATCTTTTGCCATCTTTTAGAGCCTACCATCTGGGAGCAGTTTTAGCTTATAGTTTGTGCGATTACGGATCAACAATGCAAGGCAAAGAAAAATTTCTTAAATTATTGGGAGAGATACCAAAAGGCAGTAATCTGCTATTGTGTTTCGGAGAAATAGACTGCCGTGTTCATTTAATCAAGCAAGCACAGAAACAAAATAAGGAGCTGGGAGAAGTGGTAACCGAGTGCGTGAGAAGATACTTGGCTTTCGTCGCCGAGATAAAAAATAATTATAATGTTCTGGTGTGGGGAGTGATCCCTTCAACCCCGTCAGAAAAAGTCTTGGATCTTCGCTATCCGCACTTTGGTTCTGGCTTGGAACGAAATCAGGTTTCTATAATCTTTAACAGCAAACTAAGAGAGTGGGCGGACAAAATGGGCGTGAAGTTCATATCTATTTTTAATCAATTAGTTAAAGCGGACGGATTAACAGACGGTAAATTCTACGCCGATAACGTTCACTTGTCACAAAGAGCGATGCCTTTGGCCATCAGACAATTTCAGTCAGATTTTCCCGAGTTAGGCGTGCAATTCTTTAAAAACAAATTTCTACTTGGCTTGCCTAGTAAACTGCAGTTCCTATTATTTAAAAGCCAGTGTGACGCCCAGACGATGTTCTATTTTTTCGTTCGCTGGACGAGAAAAGTGATAAAAAAAATAATCTTACTCGTGATAAGTGAGACCGCCTGGCAAAAAATCAGGAAAATAGGGTGATAGAATTATCAGAGCCAGTGGCAGTTATTTGAGAATTTCCACTAAGAAACCGGCGGCAAACATTGCCGGCCATATTTTTTTAAGGAACGGTACCCCCACATAATAATGGACAGTGTATTTTTTATACCCTTGGGCGTTAAGCCACCAGATTAAATCTCTCTTTGTCCAAAAACGTAAATGCTCCGCCGGGTTGATCGTCCACTGGAGGGGAAATTTACCGAAGAAAAAAAGCCGGCAGCGATGGATAACGAAACCGGTATTGGGAAAGGAGAAAAGAACACCTAGCCGTGATCTGTCGTAAGCGACCTTAAGCAAGGATTCAGAATTAGCAATGTGTTCAAGAATTTCAAATAAAATGGTGAAGTCAGCCGGTTTGATAATTTCCCAATCGCTGGCTTTGTTAACATCAAGCAGCTCAGTGGTTAATCCTTTGGAGCGAGCGGTGGCTAGGGCAGACAGAGATGAATCGTAAGCCACAGCGGATTCTAGACCAACTTTGTTTTTGATCACTTCTAAAACTTCCCCGGCTCCCGACCCAACATCATTTACGATTTTGCCTCCATGAACCGAAATGATAGCGGCAGCCAAGTCGGCACGCTTTGATTGCCAGCGACCGAGTTGCCCTAGATATTTTCCCCTCTTCTCTTGCCAATAGGCGTCGTAATCAAAATGTGGACCCGAGACAATATAATCTTGAGGATAGGCATAAAGTTTTTTAAACCACTGTTTGGTATTCCAAAGAGTGTATTTTAGTTCTTTTAACATGTCTTTATGATACATTTTTTTCTATATTCTTCAATAAATTTTTTGACCGTTTTATCCCAATCAAATTTAGTGTAAAAAGAATGAATCGATTCTTCGGTTATGTGGCGGGACGATAAAATTTTATCTACTTTAGCCCTGATGTCTGCCGGGTTCCTTTGCTCGGTTAAATAGCCGTTTACTCCCTCTTCTATCGCATCTTCTATGCCGCAATCACGGCTGCCCACAGCCGGTTTGCCGAACTGATTAGCTTCCAAGATCACCAAGCCGAAGCCTTCAAAATTAATCCCGTCATTCGTGGAATTAAGCAGGAAAACATCACAAATCTGATAAAAAAAGGCTAAATCTAAATCATCGG